>NZ_JBFAIM010000061.1:0-89041 GCF_040654715.1 Nonomuraea sp. NPDC050643
ACCGGCTCGCCGCCGCCGCCGCGCTGGCGCTGTGCGACGGCGCGGACGCCGAGGCGGCGGTCACCATGGGCGTCGGCGAGGCCTCGCGTTTCGTCGAGCGCGGCGGCGCCGCCGGCATCAAGGTGCACGAGCAGCGGCTCGGCGACCGGCCGCGCACGGCGCTCGAGGTGGCCAAGGTCACCCGGGCGCACGGGGGCCGGCTGATCGCCACCGGCGGCTGCTTCGACCTGCTGCACGCGGGGCACGTGAGCCTGCTGCGGCGGGCCAGGGCGCTGGGTGACGCGCTGGTCGTCTGCGTCAACTCCGACGACTCGGTACGCCGGCTGAAGGGCCCGTCCAGGCCCATCGTGGACGCGCGCGACCGGGTCGAGGTGCTGCGGGCGCTGGGCTGCGTGGACGCGGTCCTGGTGTTCGACGAGGACACGCCGGCGAGCGCCATCGCGTCGCTGCGCCCGGACGTGTGGGTCAAGGGCGGCGACTACGAGGGGGAAGTGCTGCCCGAATCCGAGGTCCTGGCCCGGCTCGGCGCGGAGACCGTCGTGCTGAGCACGCTGCCGGGACGTTCGACAACGAATCTGATCAAGGAGATCCAGTGAACATTCTGATCACCGGGGGAGCCTCCGGGCTCGGGCTGGCCACGGCGGAGGCCGTGGAGAAGGAGGGCTGGAAGGCCCTCGTGGTCGACGTACGCGAGCCCGACCAGCGTTTCGAGCACGTCACCGCGGACCTGGCCGACCGGGGCGAGGCCGAGCGCGCGGTCCGCGAGCTGGCCGAACGCGCCGGCGGCCTGGACGGCGTGGTGACGGCGGCGGGGATCGACGCCTGCGGGCGGCTGGAGGACGTCCCGGCCGCCGACTGGGAGCGCGTCATCTTGGTGAACCTGCTGGGCACGGCCTCGATCGTGCGGGCGGCGCTGCCGTATCTGAAGCACACCCGCGGCAAGATCGTCACCTGCGCCTCGACGCTGGGGCTGCGTCCGCTCAGCGACGCCTCGGCGTACTCGGCCTCGAAGTTCGGCGTCGTCGGCTTCACCAGGGGGCTGGCGGTCGAGCTGCGCGGCGAGGTCGGGGTGACGCTGCTGATCCCCGGCGGGATGCGGACGGGCTTCTTCGACGGCCGTCCCGAGCAGTACAAGCCGGGCCCGCAGGCGGGCCTGAACGATCCGGCCGACGTCGCGCAGACCATCGTCTTCGCGTTGCGCCAGCCGGCCGGATGCGAGGTGAGAGAGCTCGTCGTGTGCCCGTCCACGGAGACGTCATGGCCCTAGAACTTCTGGTGCTGCGCGGGCTCGGCCTGGGCGACCTGCTCACGGCCGTGCCCGCCCTGCGGGCGCTGCGTCAGGCCTTTCCCAAGCACCGCATCACGCTGGCGGCGCCGCGGACGCTGGCCGCGCTGCTGCCGCTGACCGGCGCCGTGGACGACCTGGTGGACGTGTCGGGGCCGGGGCCCGTGCCGTTCGAGCGGCCCGACATCGCGGTCAATCTGCACGGGAAGGGGCCGCAGAGCATCGAGGCGTTGCGGCGCACCGATCCCGGGCGGCTGATCAGCTTCGGCACCGGGCCGCCGTGGGCGGACGGCGTGCACGAGGTACGGCGCTGGTGCGGCCTGCTGGAATGGCACGGCATCGCCACCGACCCCGCCGACCTGATACTCGGCACCTCCGACCGGACGGGGCCGGTGATCGTGCATCCGGGCGCCGCCCATCCCGCGCGCCGCTGGCCGCCGGAACGGTTCGCCGAGGTGGCCGCCGAACTGGACGACGTCGTCGTCACCGGCACCGCGGACGAGGTGCCGCTGGCCAGGAGGGTCGCCGAGTTGGCCGGGCTGCCGCCCGAGCGCATGCTGGCCGGGCGGACCACGCTGGCCGACCTGATCGACCTGGTCAGCAGGTCACGGCTGGTGGTCTGCGGCGACACCGGCGTGGCGCACCTGGCGACGGCGTTCTGCGTGCCGTCGGTGGTGCTGTTCGGGCCGGTCTCCCCCGCGTTGTGGGGGCCGCCGCCGGGCTGGCGCCACGTCGCCCTGTGGGCCGGCCTGAACGGGGATCCGCATGGGGAACGGGTCGATCCCGGCCTGCTGAAGATCGAGGTTTCCGAAGTCGTGGACGCTGCCATGGAGGTCACATCATGAGGGCTCTGGTCACCGGGGGCGCCGGTTTCCTCGGTTCCTATCTGTGCGAGCGGTTGCTGGCCCAGGGGGCGGAGGTGATCTGCATGGACAGCTTCCTCACCGGAGGGCCGCGCAATGTCGAACATCTGCTGGTACGGCCCGAGTTCCGGCTCATCGAGTGCGACCTGACCGGCTACGTGCACGTGCCGGACCGGCTGGACCTGGTCCTGCACTTCGCCTCGGCCGCCTCGCCGACCGACTATCTGCGCTATCCGATCGAGACGTTGCGCGTGGGCAGCGTGGGCACCCTGCACGCGCTGGGGCTGGCCCGCGAGAAGGGCGCCAGGTTCGTGCTGGCCTCGACCAGCGAGGTGTACGGCGACCCGCTCGAACATCCGCAGCGCGAGACGTACTGGGGGAACGTCAACCCGGTGGGCCCGCGCAGCGTGTACGACGAGGCCAAGCGCTTCGCCGAGTCGCTGACCACGGCGTACCGGCATTCGCGGGCCACCGACACCGGCATCGTGCGCATCTTCAACACCTATGGCCCGCGCATGCGCCCGTTCGACGGCCGGGCCATCCCGACGTTCATCCGGCAGGCGCTGACCGGCGAGCCGATCACGATCACCGGCGACGGCTCGCAGACGCGCTCGATCTGCTACGTGGACGACACCGTGTCGGGCATCCTGGCCATGGCTCGCAGCGACTTCGCCGGTCCCGTCAACATCGGCAATCCCGACGAGCTGACCATGCTCGATCTGGCCACCCTGATCAGGGACCTGGCCGGGTCGTCGTCGGAGATCGTGTTCATCGACCGCCCCGCCGACGATCCGAAGGTCCGGCGGCCGGACACGTCGCTGGCGACCGAGCGGCTCGGCTGGTCTGCGGGCGTGCCGGCCAAGGAGGGCCTCCGGCGGACGATCGAGTGGTTCTCCGCCGAGCTGGCCACGACCGGGCGGCTGGCGCGGGTGTGAGCGGGCGCGGGCGGGTCCGCGGTCACGGGCCCGCCCGCGCTCACCTGGGGTTGCCCGCCCGCAGCCAGGCGAGGTAGTCGGCGACCCCTCGCGCGGTGTCGTAGTGCGGCTCGAAGCCGGTGTCCTCGCGCAGGCGGGTGACGTCGAGCCAGGTGCCGGCGGCGGGGCTGCCGGGCAGGTCGATGGAGGTGTCCGGGGCGGCCTTCCTGATCGCCGCGACGACCTCTCCGTTGGTCGTCAGCCGCCCGGAGGCCACGTTGTACGTCCGGTGCCGCAGCCCGTCGGCGAGTTGCAGCAGGGCGATGGCGCGGCCGCAGTCTCTGGCGTAGAGCAGGTCGATGCCGTCGCCCACCCGCAGCGGGCCGTACTCGGTGCCCCGGGCGGCGGCGTGGACGAGCTGCGGGGCGCCGAAGAACGGCGAGGGCGTGTGTCCGCCCGGGCCCCAGATGGCACCGATGCGGTAGTTGACGACGTCGATGCCGGTGGTCCTGGCGAGGTGGTCGCCCACCAGTTCGCCGATCTTCTTGAAGCCGGGGATCGGGTGCGCGGCGGCCATCGACAGCGGCAGGTCCTCGCGGAAGGGGCCGTCGCCGGGGACGTCGAGGTAGACGCCGATCGTGCTGGCCAGCCCGACGCGGGCCACTCCCCACTCGCGGGCGGCCTTGAACACGTTGAGCAGGCTCGCGAGGGACTTCTCCGCGCCTTCGAGGGGCTCGTACGCGCCGGGCGGCCACGGGACGGAGCCGGCGAGGTGCACGATGCCGGTGATCTTGTGGCGGGAGCCGATGTCGAGCAGCGCCCGCTCGTCGGTGAGGTCGGCCCGCTCGACGACGACGCGCTCGCCGGCGTGCTCCGGGGCCGGGCGGCGCTGGACGAGCACGCAGGACTCCCCCAGGTCGAGCAGCGCGCGGGTGACGTGGGTGCCGATGAACCCGAGGCCACCGGTGATCAGAATCATTGCCTTGTTGTCCTATCAGTAGTTTAGATCGTCAGCTCTACTGATAATCAGGCTATCAGAAGCGATAGTGGAGGACCACGTTGCCCTTCCTGGACAGGGCGGCGCTGTGCGCGGCCAGGCGGGTGACCAGGCGCAGGACCGGCGGGAAATCGGCGACCTCGGGCTCCCGCGTGCAGAGGATCTCCTTGACGAGCCCGAGCCTGGGGTTCCAGTGCTCGGGGACGTGGGGGTCGTCGAAGCCGGGGAACTTGGTGAGCCCGGCGATCGAGCGGCCGACCGGGTGGTGCCGCTGCGCCCAGACGGCGAACGGGCTGTAGCCGTTGAAGGCGATCTCCCCGCCGGGGAAGTGCCCGACGAGCCGGTCGAGCAGCGCGATCAGCTCCCGCTCGGACAGGAAGGCGATCAGGCCGTCGGCGACGATGACGGCCGGGCGGTCGCGGGGCAGGGCGTCGAGCCAGGCGGAGGTGGTCAGGTCGGCGGCGATGTCATGGTGGGTCGCCGCCTCGGGCAGGAGCTCGCGGCGGGCGGCGATGACGCCGGGGAGGTCGACGTCGTACCAGTCGGCGGTGGGCGGCAAGGTCAGGCGCAGAGCCCGGCTGTCGAGACCGGCGCCGAGGTCGAGGCCGACCGCGCCGGGGTGCGCGGCGAGGAAGCGGCCGGCCACCTCGTCCAGCTTCTTGGCGCGGTGGGCGATGTTGAGCGCGGCGCTGGGGGTGAGGTGGAGCTCGCGGTGGTCATATCCGGTCTCGCGGACGATCCGGTCGGCCATCGCGTCGCCGAGGATCGGGCGCGGCGAGCGGTTGTCGAGCGCCCTGCCGCACAACGTCAGCCACAGGCTCGCCTCCAGCGGGGTGAGCGTCTTCATGATCCGGTCTCCTTCAGTGCGTCCTTGGCCGCGTCGAGCACGGCGCCGCCGGTGTAGAGGCCGCGGGTGTAGAGCTCGAGCGTGGGCACCGCCAGGCGGCGCAGCGCCTCGGGGCCGAAGCTCTCGCAGCCGAGCGCCCGCGCCAGCGGGGGCGGCATGGTCAGCGTGGCCAGACTCGTCAGGACGGTCAGCACGGCCAGCGCCCGCACGTCGGACGACGGGTGCATCGAGCCGTCGGCGATCCCGGCGCGCAGGATCGCCTCCGACTCGGCCACCATCGTGGTGACGAACGTGGCGGCGGCGGGGGTGTCCTCCTCGATCGCGCGCGCCATGTACCGCACCTGAAGGCGGTATTCCTCCGGGTCGGCCAGGTATTCCTCCATGACGCCGCGCATCCCGGCCGGGTCGGCGTCCTCGCGGGCCCGGCGGACCAGCACGCTCAGGACATGGTCGTCGCAGGCGCTCCGCAGCTTGTCCTTGCTGCCGAAGTGGTGGATGACCAGCCCCGCGCTCACCCCGGCCGTGGCCGCGACGGCGCGCAGGTTCGCCTTCTGGAAGCCGTCGCGGGCGAAGTGGGCGATGGCGGCGTTGCGGATCTTCGCCTGGGTCGTCAGGTCTGAACACATGTTCAACATGCTAAACACATGTTCAGTCGCGTGCAACGAAAAACGGCCGCCCGGGATTCGGGCGGCCGTTCGGCCGGAGGTTCTGGGGAGGGCGGCCGGTCGGGGCTCAGCGGAAAGTGAGCCCGTTCGGCCGGAGGCTCAGCCGGAAGGCGAGCCCGTCCGGCCGGGGGCTCAGCGGAGGGCGACCCCCAGGAGGGCGTCGGCGAGGTCGCGGACGAGCGCCGGGGCGGCGGGGTCGGGGCCGCCGCCGGCCTCGATGGCCCGCTCGGCCCAGGCGTCGACGGCGGCCAGCGCGGCCGGGGAGTCGAGGTCGTCGGCCAGGCGCTCGCGCACCTCGGCCAGCAGGTCGTCCGCGCGCGGCCCCGAGGAGAGCGCGGCGGCCGCGCGCCACAGCGCCAGGCGGCGCTCGGCCGCCGCCATCAGCTCCGGCACGTATTCCCAGTCGGCCCGGTAGTGCTGGGCCAGCAGCACCAGCCTGACCGCCATCGGGTCGTGCTCGCGGCGCAGCTTGGAGACGAAGACCAGGTTGCCCTTGGACTTCGACATCTTCTCGCCGTCGAGCGCCACCATCCCGGCGTGGGTGTAGAACTTGGCGAACGGCCACTCGCCGGTCGCCGCATGGCCCTCGGAGGCGCCGCACTCGTGGTGCGGGAAGATCAGGTCGGAGCCGCCGCCGGCCACGTCGTAGCCGGCGCCCAGGTGGTCGAGGGCGATCGCGGTGCACTCGATGTGCCAGCCCGGACGTCCCCTGCCCAGCGGTGAGTCCCAGGCCGGCTCTCCGGGCCGCTCGGCCCGCCACAGCAGCCAGTCGAGCGGGTGCCGCTTGCCCGGCCGGTCGGGGTCGCCGCCCCGCTCGGCGAACAGGGCCGGCATCTCCTGCTCGCCGTAGCCGGACACCTGCCCGAACTTGGGCGCGTCGGCCACGCTGAAGTAGACGTCGCCGTCGAGGACGTAGGTGACGCCCTTGGCCGACAGCCTGGTGATCAGGTCCGCGACCTGGCCGACGACCTCGGTGACGCCGACGTATTCACGCGGCGGCATGATCCGCAGCGCCTCCATGTCGCCGCGGAACAGCTCGATCTCGCGCTCGGCCAGGTCCCGCCAGTCGATGCCGTTCTGCGCCGCCCGCTCCAGCAGCGGATCGTCCACGTCGGTGGCGTTCTGGGTGTAGTGGACCTCGTGGCCGGCGTCCCGCCACATCCGGCCGACGAGATCGAAGGCGTGGTAGGTGTTGGCGTGGCCGAGGTGGGTGGCGTCATAGGGGGTGATGCCGCAGACGTACATCCTGGCGGTCGGCCCGGGGTCGGTCTGCCGCACCTGCTTGGCCGACGTGTCGTAGAGACTCAGCGGAATGCTCTCACCTGGGAGCTGGGGAACGTTCTGGGCAGACCACGATCTCATGTCTTTGAGCCTATCCGTCCTGTTCGGCGGTGAGGTCGGTGAAGTCGTACGTCACATCCCCGGGCGAGATCGCGACCTCCATCACCGACAGGGAGGCGAAGATCCGCCCGTCCGGCAGCCGGTGCCGGACGATGAGCGCGCGCCTGTCGGAGGACGGCCGCACCTTGATCAGATCCCGCCATTCGGCGGCGGCGGTGAACTTCGGCAGGTAGTACACGACGCGCGGGTTCTCCGGGTCGAGGCCCGAGTTGACGACCATGCTGATGCCGTCGGGCAGGTCGGAGACGGCCAGGCGCTCGCCGTCCCAGCTGAACATCCGGACCGCGGTCAGGTCGGCGACCACCAGGTGAAAAGGGTCGTAGCGGGTCGGGTCGCCCTCGGGGGTCTCCCCCGAGTACGCCGCCCGCAGCGCCAGATCCCCCCTCGAGACCTTCGTCGTCACCTCGGCGGCCCGGCCGTGGCCGTTGAGCAGGGCCGCGGCGCGGCCGGCCGCCGGGTTGACGGCCAGCCACGTGCCTCCGGCCTTGAGGTCGCGCCCGCCGATCACGCCCGGATATTCCGGCCAGTGCTCCCCCGGGCCCTCCCACGGCCGGTCGGCGAACTCGTCCCGCACTCCCATGAGGGTCAGCGGCCGCCCGGTTCTCACGATCAGCGTGCACATGGGCAAAAGAGTATTAAACGGATCTGGCTATTTCAGATGGGGGGCCAGGGTATGGCGGGCCAGCCCTCCGACGGGTACGGGTGCACGCCGGTGTCGAGCAGCCGCCTGACGCGCTGCCAGGTGGCCTCCACCTCCGCCAGCGTGAGGAGTTCGCGCAGCCTGCGGCCCAGGGAGCCGGACTCGAGGTCGCGCTCGAGCTTGGCCAGCACCGCCACGGCCTCGCGGGCCAGCGGCTTGCCGCGCCACTGCCACAGCACCGTGCGGAGTTTGTCCTCGACGGAGAAGCAGACGCCGTGGTCGACCCCATAGACGTGGCCGGTGGGCAGCGGCAGCAGGTGGCCACCCTTGCGGTCGGCGTTGTTGACCACCGCGTCGAAGACCGCCATCCGCCGCACGACCGGGTTGCGGCTCTTGACCAGCCGCATGAGGTCGATCTCGCGCTCGGTGTCGATCCAGAGCTGGCACATGCCGGGGCCGAAGGGGCCGTCGCGGTAGACCGTGGGCGGCACGATGCGCCAGCCGGTCGCCTGGGAGACCTCGAACGCGGCCACCTCGCGCGCGGCGAGGGTGCCGTCGGGGAAGTCCCACAGGGGGCGCTCGCCGCGTACGGGCTTGTAGACGCAGGCGGCCGAGCGCGCGCCGAGCTTGACCGAGCAGTAGAGCGTCATGTTGGTCGCCTCGACGAGGCGCCCCGCGACCTCCAGGCTGCCGTCACGCAGCAGCGTGAGAGCCTCCTCGTCATGCATGGACGGCGGTGGGGAGGGCTGCTTGATGGCCGGTTCGCTCTCCGGAGCGGTCATGAAGCCGCCTCACCCCCGCGGTAGCCGTTGAGACGTACGCAGACGTGTCCGGCGGCGTCGAGCGGCTGTCCGCACAGGGGGCACGGCGGTCGGCCCGCCGAGACGATCTGGAGGGCGCGCTGGGTGAAGGCGCGGGCGGCTCCGGCGCTGATGCGCACGCGCAGCACCGCGGGATCGGTGCCCTCGAGATCATCCTCGTCGACGACCTCCTGTGCCTCGATCACCACTTGCGCGTGCTCGGCGTCCCAGGCCAGCGCCATGGTGCCCACGCGGAAGTCCTCCGCGACCGGCACGTCGAGCGGCGCCTCGTCGGCCAGGTCGGCGGGAGCCAGGGCGGGCACCTGCGCGGTGCCCCCGCTGAGGCGCAGCACCTCGTCGAGCAGCTCGTCGAGCCTGCCCGCCAGTGCGGCCACCTGCAACTTCTCCAGCGCCACCGTGGTCAGTCTGCCCTCGGCCCTGGCCTGCAGAAAAAAGACCCGTGCGCCCGGCTGCCCCAAGGCACCGGCGACGAACCTCTCTGGTGGGTCGTAGTCGAAGACCGGCATAGCCTGACCTTACGTGGTTCCGGGTCCGCCGCCGACGGCGGCATCGCTCCCGGTGATGTTTTCTCCCCCGTCTTTCTCCTCCGAATCCTCAGGAAGCCTCAATTCCCCCATATCGTTGACCCTGAGAACAAAGGGACGCAAGGGGGCATAGCGAATGACGGTGAGGGCCGCGGGATCGGCCGTTATCCGCTGAAAGTGATCGAGGTGGAGGCCCAGAGCGTCGGCGACGATCGCCTTGATCACGTCGCCATGGCTGCAAACCAGGTAGACACCCTTCTCCCCCAGGCGTTGATTCCACTCCCGGACGGCCGCGACGGCCCGGCGTTGCATTTCGGCCAGCGCCTCCCCTTCCGGAAATGTCACCGCACTCGGGTGCGCCTGCACGACCTGCCACAACGGGTCCTTGGCGAGCTCGGCGAGCGGCCGCCCGGTCCACGCGCCGTAGCCGCACTCGATGAAGCGGTCGTCGGTCTGGAGGTCGAGCCCGCGGCCTCCGGCAACCGCTTGAGCCGTTTCCTGGCAGCGTTCGAGCGGGCTGGAGACAATGGCGTCGAGCCTGACGCTCGCGACGCGCCCGGCGAGCGCGGCGGCCTGCGCCCTTCCCGCCTCGCTCAGATGGACTCCAGGAGTACGGCCGGCCAGCACCGGCCCGGTGAGGTCCGTCAGCCCGTGCCGGGCCAAAAGCAGCATGGTCACACAGCAAGTGTCGCAGGCGTCGATCACAACGTTTCATCGACGTGGACGGTAACCTGGCGGGATCATGGAGCAGCGCTATGTCGGCCACAGTGGCCTGTCGGTGTCCCGGCTGGGGCTCGGCACGATGACCTGGGGGCGTGACACCGACGCGGACGAGGCGGCCGCCCAGCTCCGCACGTTCCTCGACGCGGGCGGCAACCTCGTCGACACGGCCGACGTCTACACCGCCGGAGACTCCGAACGGCTGCTCGGGCGGATGCTGCGCGACTCGGTGCCGCGCTCCGAGCTGGTGATCTCCACCAAGGCCGTGGTGACGCCCGCGGGCCGCCGCCCGCGTGACGCCTCCCGGCGCCACCTGATCGCCGCGGTCGACGACTCGCTCAACCGCCTCGGGCTCGACTACGTCGACCTGTGGCAGCTCCACACCTACGACGCCGAGGTGCCCCTCGAGGAGACCCTGGCCGCGCTCGACGCCATCGTGTCCTCGGGCCGGGCCGTCTACGCGGGCGTCTGCGACTACGCCGGCTGGCAGCTCGCCACCGCCGCGGTCACCCAGCGGACGGTCCCCGGCCGCATCCCCATCACCGCCGCCCAGGTGGAATACTCCTTGCTGGCTCGTGAGCCCGAGCGGGAGCTGCTTCCCGCCGCGGCGCATCTGGGGGTGGGGGTGCTGGCCTGGTCCCCGCTCGGCCGCGGGGTGCTGACCGGCAAATACCGCACCGGCATCCCGGGCGACTCGCGCGCCGCGACCCCGCATTTCGCCGACTTCGTCCGCCCCTACCTCGACGAACGCAGCCGCCGCGTCGTCGAGTCCGTCATGACCGCCGCCGACGGCCTCGGTGTGTCACCGCTGGCGGTGGCCCTGTCCTGGGTCCGCGACCAGCCGGGCATCGCCTCGGCCATCGTCGGAGCCCGTACGCACGCGCAGCTCAAGGGCGTCCTGCCCGCCGAAGACGTGGTGCTGCCCATAGAGATCCGAGAGGCCCTCGACGATGTGTCGTCAATCGACTGACCCTGAACGAGAGTCTCTCTCGCGTATCACTAGTCGATACCGAATCGCAACTTTACCCGGCAAAAGCCTGCGTCTCACGAGCGATGTCCATAAAGATTTCCCCTGGAAGCGACGCAGGAGGGGACGGATGGGGAGCAGGACCGCGATCTCGGCTGGAGTTCTCGCGGTGGCGCTGGCGGCCGTCCCCGTGGCGGCGCCTGCGGCCTCGGCGGCCGTACAGGATTGCGCGCACGACGGCGGCCTGCTCTCGGGGGTGACCAACACCCTGTGCGACGTCGTGGAGGCGGTCACGGGCACCGTCGACACCCTCACCGGGGGCACGACCGACAAGGTGACGGACGGCGTCGACAACACCACGGACGAGGTGCTGGGGCGCGTCGGGGAGGCGGTGCCGACCACCCGGGCCGACACCTCCGACCGCACCGCCAAGACCTCACCGTCCGCGAGCCCGTCGCCGACGCGGACCGGACTGGTGCCCGAGACGCTCGACGAGGTGTGCCTGCCGGTGCTGGCGTGCGAGGACCAGAAGGTCGTCGGCACCCTGTCCCCCAAACCCACCCCCACCGCGACCGGCGAGCGCAGGGGCCGGCTCGTGGACGGCCGGGAGGACGCCTCGGCGGTGCCGACCGTGCCGTCCACGTCCCGCCCCGACAGCCGGCCGCAGCAGATGGGCACGGGGCGGCCGGTGCCGGAGAAGAAGACGGCCGACGCGGAGGAGCCGCGGGTCGACCTGCTGTGGCCCAACCCGTTCGCGCATGAGCTGACGGTGCCGATGCAGGACCAGCACGTGGTCCGTCCCAGCCCGCCGGCGTCCGACGTGCTGGGGACCGTCCTGACGATCGCCCTGCTGGGGTCGGCCGTCCTCGCCACGCGCATCGTCCAGCAGCGCCGGCACCGTACGGAGCCCACGGAGTCGATCCCCTTCGAGCCGGCCCGCGCCGGCAACGGCCGTCACCGCCTGGCCTGAGCCGCCCGGGCCGGCCCGTCTCAGAACGGAACACGCCCCCGAACCGCGCCACCGGTCGGTGGCCGTTCCGGGGGCGTGTGCGCGCCGGTCGTGGAGGGGGGTCAGGCGCCGATCGCGTGGACGCCGCCGTCCACGTGGACGATGTCGCCCGTCGTCGCCGGGAACCAGTCGGACATCAGCGCCACGCACGCCTTCGCCGCCGGGATCGTGTCGGACAGGTCCCAGCCCAGCGGGGCCTTGTCCGGCCAGCTGTCCTCGAACTCCTTGAAGCCGGGGATCGACTTGGCCGCCATCGTGCGCAGCGGGCCCGCCGCCACCAGGTTGACGCGGATGTTCTGCTTGCCCAGGTCGCGGGCCAGGTAGCGGTTGCAGGACTCCAGGCCGGCCTTGGCCACGCCCATCCAGTCGTAGACGGGCCAGGCCTTCGAGGCGTCGAAGTCGAGGCCGACCACCGCCCCGCCCTCCTTCATCAGCGGCAGGCAGGCCACCGCCAGGGACTTGAACGAGTACGTCGACACGTGCAGCGCCGTCGCGACGTCCTCCCACGAGGTGTTGAGGAAGTTGCCGCCGAGCGCCGTCTGCGGGGCGAAGCCGATCGAGTGGACCACGCCGTCGAGACCGTCCACGTGCTCGCCCACCCGGGCGGCCAGCGAGTCGAGGTGCTCGGTGTTCTGGACGTCGAGCTCCAGCACCGGCGCCGGCTCGGGCAGGCGCTTGGCGATGCGCTCCACCAGGCTCAGGCGGCCGAAGCCGGTCAGCACGACCGTGGCGCCCTCCTGCTGGGCCAGCTTGGCCACCGAGAACGCGATCGAGGCGTCGGTCAGGACACCGGTCACGAGGATGCGCTTGCCTTCGAGAATTCCCACGTCAGTGCCCCATTCCAAGTCCGCCGTCGACGGGGATCACGGCCCCGGTGATGTAGGAGGCGTCGTCGCCGGCCAGGAAGCGCACGACGCGCGCCACCTCCTCGGGGGCCGCCTGCCGCCCGAGGGGGATGTTGGCCACGATCGCCTCGTGGTCGAGCTCGGCCGTCATGTCGGTGGCGACGAAGCCGGGCGAGACCACGTTGACCGTGATGTTGCGCGAGCCGTATTCGCGGGCCATGGAGCGGGCGAAGCCGACCAGGCCGGCCTTGGAGGCCGCGTAGTTGGTCTGGCCGGCCTGGCCGCTCAGGCCGACGACGGAGGAGATGAAGATGACCCGGCCGCGCTTGAGCCGCATCATGGGCCTGATGGCCCGCTTGGCGACGCGGTAGGCGCCGGTCAGGTTGGCGTCGATGACGTCGGTGAAGGTGTCTTCCTTCATCATCGCCAGCAGGGTGTCCTTGGTGACGCCGGCGTTGGAGACCAGGACCTCGACGGGGCCGTGCTCGGCCTCCACCTTGTCGAAGGCGGCCTCGACGTCGGCCATGCTGGTGACGTCGCAGCGCACGCCGAACAGGCCCTCGGGCGGCTCCCCCGATCGGTAGGTGACCGCGACGTTGTCGCCCGCCGCGGCGAGTTCACGGGCGATCGCGAGGCCTATGCCGCGATTGCCCCCGGTGACGAGTACAGAGCGTGCCATGGCAACTGACGCTATCTCCTACCCGCCGGTATCCGGTTGTCCGGGTGGCACAAGATCGCAGGGTTAGGATCGTGGACATGCGCCAGATCGATCCCGATTTCCTGGAGCTGCCCCTGCGGCAGCTCGCGGACGCCGCCTTGCAACGCGCTCGCGACCTCGGCGCCGAGCACGCCGACTTCCGGCTGGAACGCGTCAGGGCCGAGACGCTCAGCCTGTACGACGCCCGCCTCGAAGGCGCCATGGACGCCGACGACCTCGGCTACGCCGTGCGCGTCGTCAAGGGCGGCACGTGGGGGTTCGCCGCCGGCATCCACCTGACGCCCGAGGCCGCCGCGGCGGTCGCCGAGCAGGCGGTGCGGGTGGCCGAGGTGAGCGCCCCGATCAACCGGGAGCCCATCGAGCTGGCGCCCGAGCCGAGACACGCCGAGGCGGTGTGGGTGTCGGCCTACGACGTCGACCCGTTCGAGGTGGCCGCCGCCGACAAGGTGAGCCTGCTGGCGGAGTGGTCGGCCGGCCTGCTGAAGGGCGCCGACCACGTCTCGGCGCGGCTGCTGCAGGTCAAGGAGCAGAAGTTCTACGCCGACACGGCGGGCACGGTGACCACGCAGCAGCGGGTGCGGGTGCATCCGAGGCTCAACGCGATGAAGGCGGGCGAGAGCGGCTTCGACGACATGTCGACGATCGCCCCGCCGGTCGGCCGCGGGTACGAATACCTGACCGGCACCGGCTGGGACTGGCAGGGCGAGCTGGCCAGGCTGCCCGAGCTGCTGGCGGAGAAGCTGGCGGCGCCCTCGGCCGAGGCGGGCGACTACGACCTGGTGATCGACCCGTCCAACCTGTGGCTGACGATCCACGAGTCGATCGGCCACGCCACGGAGCTGGACCGGGCGCTGGGCTACGAGGCGGCCTACGCGGGCACCAGCTTCGCCACGTTCGACCAACTGGGCGAGCTGGTCTACGGCTCGCCGCTGATGAACGTCACCGGCGACAGGACGGTCACCCACGGCCTGGCCACGGTCGGCTACGACGACGAGGGCGTCCAGGGGCAGAGCTTCGACATCGTCAGGGACGGCATCCTGGTGGGCTACCAGCTCGACCGGCGGATGGCGCTGATGAAGGGGTTCGGGCGGTCCAACGGGTGCGCGTTCGCCGACTCGCCCGGCCACATGCCGATCCAGCGCATGGCGAACGTGTCGCTGGCGCCGGCGCCCGGCGGCCCCTCGACCGACGAGCTCATCGCGGGCGTCGAGCGGGGCCTCTACATCGTCGGCGACAAGAGCTGGTCGATCGACATGCAGCGCTACAACTTCCAGTTCACCGGGCAGCGGGCGTACCGGATCTCGCACGGGAAGCTGGCCGGGCAGGTCAGGGACTTCGCCTACCAGGCGACGACGACGGACTTCTGGCAGTCGATGGAGGCGGTCGGCGGGCCCGGCACCTACGTGCTCGGCGGCGCGTTCAACTGCGGCAAGGGGCAGCCGGGGCAGGTCGCGCCGGTCAGCCACGGTTGTCCGTCGGCGCTGTTCAAGGGCGTGCGGATCCTCAACACGGTGCAGGAGGGCGGGAAGTGACTACTCCCCAGGAGATGGTGGACAGGGCGCTCGGGCTCTCCCGCAACGACGGCTGCGTGGTGCTGGTCGACGAGACGTCCACGGCCAATCTGCGGTTCGCGGGCAACACGCTGACCACGAACGGGGTCGCCCGGTCCGCGCAACTGACCGTGATCTCGGTCGCGGGGCAGGGCGTGGGGATCGTCTCGCGCGCCGCCGTACGCGCCGAGCAGCTCGAGGACATCGTGGCGGCGGCCGACGCGGCGGCGCGTGAGGCGCGGCCCGCCGAGGACACCCGGCCGCTCGTGGCGGGCGGGGCGGCCTCACCGCACTGGGACGAGGAGGTGCGGCCGACCGACATCGGGGTGTTCGAGGGGTTCGCGCCTGCGCTCGGCGACGCGTTCTCGGCGGCGGAGGCGGGCGGCAGGAGGCTCTACGGGTTCGCCGAGCACTCCATGACCTCGACGTTCCTCGGCACGTCCACGGGCCTGCGGCTGCGCCACGACCAGCCGACCGGGCGGCTGGAGCTCAACGCCAAGTCCGCCGACCTCAAGCGCTCGGCGTGGACCGGCGTGTCCACGCGCGACTTCACCGACGTCGACGTGGCCGCCCTCGGCTCCTCGCTGGCGCAGCGGCTGGAGTGGGCCAAGAACCGCGTCGACCTGCCGGCGGGCCGCTACGAGACGCTGCTGCCGCCGAGCGCGGTGGCCGACCTGATGATCTACCTGTTCTGGTCGGCGGGCGCCAGGGACGCCCTCGACGGGCGCTCGGTGTTCGCCAGGCCGGGCGGCGGCACCCGCGTCGGCGATCGGCTCGCCACGCTGCCCGTGACGCTGTCGAGCGACCCGGCGGCGGCGGGCATCGCGTGCGCGCCGTTCGTGACGGCGCACGCCTCCAGCAGGCAGAGCTCGGTGTTCGACAACGGGCTGCCGCTGGGGCCGACCGACTGGATCAGGGACGGGCGGCTGGAGGCGCTGCTGCAGACCCGCTACTCGGCGGAGCTGAGCGGGCTTCCGGTGACGCCGGGCATCGACAACCTGATCATGTCCGGCCCCGAGGGCGGGCGGCCGATGGAGGAGATGATCGCCTCGACGCGGCGCGGCCTGCTGGTCACCTGCCTGTGGTACATCCGCGAGGTCGATCCGCAGACCCTGCTGGTGACCGGGCTGACCAGGGACGGCGTCTACCTGGTCGAGCACGGCGAGGTCGTGGGCGAGGTGAACAACTTCCGCTTCAACGAGAGCCCGGTCGACCTGCTGGGTCGGCTGACGGAGGTGGGCGCGAGCGAGCGCACGCTGCCGCGCGAGTGGAACGACTACTTCCAGCGCACGATCATGCCGCCGGTGCGGGTGCCGGACTTCAACATGTCGACGGTGAGCCAGGCGAGCTGACCAGGCCGGCGCTCAGGGCTGCCGGAGCTGCTCAGCGGGGGCCCAGGAGGGCGGCCAGGGCGTGGCTGAGGGCCTCGCCGAGCGTCTTGGCACACGTGTCGTAGCCCTCCGGCGGGCCGCCATAGGGGTCGTAGACCTCCAGCGCCCGCCGGTGGTCGCGGCGTTCGGCGGCGGACTCGACGATGGCGCGCGCCCGTTCGGCCGTGTCGGAGCGGTAGCGGCGGTGGCCCGCCCCCGCCGCGAGCTGCGCGAACTCCGGCAGCGTGAACGTCTTGCGCTCGGCCATGGGGTCGAGGCCGACGGCCACCGCGCGGTGCCCGGCCTCCATGGTCAGCAGCAGGTCGGCCGACCTGACGAGGTCGAGGTCGAGGAGCCGGGCCCGGTGCGCGCGGCCGTCGAGGCCGAGCTTGCCGAGCGCGGCGATCGCGTGCGGCGCCATCGGATGGCCGACCAGCGCACGCACTCCCGCGCTTCCCGTCGCCACGGGAAAGGACGCGGAGTGGAGCATCGCCTTGGCGATCACCTCTGCCATGGCGGAACGGCAGATGTTCGCCGTGCACACCAGCAGGACGCTGAACTCACCACTCACGCCCGCCAATCTAACCGCTCGGGGCCTCCCGGGTGAGGCGGATGGTGTGGACGCGGTCCCAGCGCTGCCCGGTGACCAGCCTGGCGGTGCCGGCGTCCAGGTCGTAGACCACCGACCAGCGGGTGTGCGGCTGGGCGACCCGCCTGAGCAGCTCCAGCGCGTCCGCGTCGCCGCCCTCGGCGAGGGTGCGGTAGCGGCGGTCGGCCAGCCTGGCGGCCCGGTCCGTGCCGGTCATGGTGATGTTGGTGAGGAGGCGGTCGTCGATGACGTTCAGTCTGCCGTCGCCGTACTCGACCACCGCCGACCTGCCGGCGCGGTCGGCCAGGAGGTAGTGGAGCTGGGGGCCGCCGGTGAAGTCGACGTCGTGGCGGCGCATGAGCGCGACGGCCTCGGGCACGGTCGCGGCCCGGTCGAGCAGGAGGCGGATGATCCGTACGCCGCCCACGGCCACCCGCCCCGGCGTCCTGGCGGGCAGCCGCGCGTCGGGGGCCGCGGCCAGGCCGACCGCCAGGCCCTTCTCGTTCATGCCGTCGAACGGGGCCAGCACCGCGTGCGCCAGCCGCCTGCGGTCCTGGGGGTCGGCGAGGTCGGGCGGGCCCTTGGCGGCCATGACGTAGGAGACGTCCGACAGGGAGAGCGAGGCGTAGCCGCCGGGCGGGGCGGCGTGGACGATCATGGCGGGGTTGGGGTCCCAGTCGAAGTTCCTGCCGAACTCGCCCGGGCGGTGGAACAGCGAGCACGCCCAGCCGTCCGCGCTCTTGGCGAGCTCTTCGGGGGTGAGCGGGGCTTCGGGGTCGTAGCCGCCGTGGTAGGTCAGCTCGTACAGCGGCAGGTCGTCCACCTGGCGCAGGCCGGCCGCCGTACGGGCCTTCTGGGCGGGGGTCTGCCGGAGGGGGCCGGAGCCGGTGTCCGGGGCCGAGAGGGCCTCTGAGGGGCTTTCCGGAGGGTTTTCCGGAGGCGGGTATGAGGCGGGCTCGGATGTGCGCGGCGCAGCGCTCCCGGGGCGCTCCGGGGCGCACGCCGGGAGCACCACGCACAGAGCCAGGGCCGCCATCACCGCCGCCACGCCGCGTCTGACGGCGGCGGGGCGGGTACGGCGGGTACGGCTGCGCATGCCGCCAGTGTGCGGCCCTCCGCCTGCCTTGTCACCTGACTCCACGACGCGAGCCCGTGACGTGCGCCTTGCATTCCGGCCTGGCAACCCGGCCTGGCAACTCAGCCTGAAAGCTCGGCAGGGAAGCTCGGCAGGGAAAGCTCGGGCCTGCACCGCAGACCCTGTGGATACCTGCCGGTGGAGCGGGCTCTGGCTGCCTGTGGTCGGCGGGTCGGTCAGGTGTCCTCGAGGCGGAAACCGACCTTCATGCCGACCTGGAAGTGCGCGACCTCTCCGCCCTCGATGTGCCCCCGCACTTCGGTCACCTCGAACCAGTCGAGGTGGCGGAGGGTCTGTGAGGCCCTTCTGATGCCGTTGCGGATGGCCTGGTCGACGCTCTCCCCCGACGTGCCGACGATCTCCGTGACCCGGTACGTGCGATCCGTCATCTCCACATCCTCCTTACTCGAAGGCCATGATCGCATGACCCCCGTCTCCGGGCAGGGCTGCCGTCGCTCCCGGCAGGTCCTGGGTCTACCGTGGGAGACATGAAGGGGTGGCGAAGGAAGCCAGACGTCCACCAGGTCACGGACGCCAAACCGTCACTGACCGCGGACATTCGCAAGAGGGAGATCAGCTACCTCATCAAGATGGGGATCCGCACGATCTGCCTGATCCTGGCCGTGGTGGTGCCGGTTCCGTGGCCGTACCGGCTGCTGTTCATCGCCGCTGCGGTCTTTTTGCCGTACATAGCGGTTATCGGGGCCAATGAGAGGGGCGAGGCAGGCCCGCCACCTACCTTTCAGTCCCCGGAAGCTAACCAAACCGAGATACCGCTGCATCGACGCGAGATCGGGTCGTGACTAAGTCTTGACGCATCCCATGGGTTGTAGGTGTACGCTTTAGCCAAGCGCTCCGGTCCCCCGTCGGAGTGCTGGTGCCGGCGTTCCGGGCCCCCGTCGGAACGCCGATGAAGCGACGCCGGGTGGTTTGCCCCCGTAACCACCCGGCGTCGCCCTTTTTTGATCAAGTTGGGCCCGCCGGGACCGTTCCGATAGGGCGGCTTTCCCGAAAGCGTTTTCATGCGCTCCCGCCTCGTTATTCACAGGAAATCTTCAGGCGGGAGCGGCTTGACTTCAAGAGTTCGTTCGAGTGTCAGCCGTCTGTCAGCGTCTCACTAGTCTCTGCACCCCAGTTCTTCGCCAATGTGGTCAGTTTGGCCACCGCGTCCTCGGGTGCGGTGCCGGCTCCCTGAGCCAGCCCGAGCAGGTAGGCCGTCAGCGGCGCGGCCGGCCTGGCGACCCCGTGGGCGACCTCCTTGGTCAGGTCGAGGATCTGGTCGCGGTCCACGCGGGCCGGGTCGATGCCCAGCTCTTCGCAGGCCAGGATGGTCCATTCGTGCAGCACGTTCATGCGAGCCTCCTTCAGGCCGTCCATTGTGTCGCAGTCGAGCCACGGACGCCCGCGCGGCGCCCAGGCACGCGCGTACGAGAGGCCGGCCCTTTTCAACCGGCCACGCGCCAGTGGCGGACCGCTGTGGGCTTGTCCGCCGGGCCTCTCCCCCGCCAGGATGACGGCGCCGCAGCCAGGGCGGTGGTGGCGGGGGCTTTGGTGCGGCCGGGGTTCCTGTGGGGCTGGCGGGGTCAGCCGCCGATGGCGGACATGGGGCGGGCGGGCTGGAGGAAGGAGGGGTCGTCGATGCCGTGACCGGGGCGCTTGCGGGACACGGCCGCGACCCAGCGCCCGGCGAGATCCTCGTCGGAGGCGCCCGCGCGCATCGCCGTCTTCAGGTCGGACTCCTCCGTGGCGAACAGGCAGTTGCGCACCTGGCCGTCGGCCGTGAGCCTGACCCGGTCGCACGCGCCGCAGAACGGCCGCGTCACCGACCCGATCACGCCGACCCTGGCCGGACCGCCGTCGACGAGGAACCGCTCGGCCGGGGCGCTGCCGCGCTCCTCCAGGTCGTCGGCCGCCAGATCGAACGAGGCCGCCAGCAACTCCAGGATCTCGTCGGCGGTGACCATGTCGTCGCGGCTCCAGCCGTGCTGGGCGTCGAGCGGCATCTGCTCGATGAAGCGCAGTTCGTAGCCCTGGTCGAGGCACCAGCGCAGCAGCGGGACGGCCTCGTGGTCGTTGACGCCGCGCATCAGCACGGCGTTGACCTTGACGGGACGCAGGCCCACCTCGTCGGCGGCGGCCAGGCCGGCGATCACGTCGGCGTGCCTGTCGCGGTGTGCGAGCCGCTTGAACGTGTCGCGGTCGAGCGTGTCGAGGGAGACGTTGACCCGGTCGAGCCCGGCCTCGGCGAGGGAGCCGGCCACGCGGGCCAGGCCGATGCCGTTGGTGGTCAGGGAGACCTGCGGTTTGGGCGTCAGGGCGGTGGTGCGGGCGACGATGTCGACGAGCTCGCGGCGCAGGAGGGGCTCGCCGCCGGTGTAGCGGACCTCGGTGATGCCGAGCCGCTCGACGCCGATGGTCACGAGGCGGACGATCTCGTCGGCCGCCAGGAGTTGGGCGTTCGGGAGCCAATCGAGGCCCTCGGGCGGCATGCAGTATGTGCAGCGCAGGTTGCACTTGTCCGTGAGGGACACCCGCAGATCCGTCGCCACCCGTCCGAACGAGTCTCGCAACATGGGGCGTCACCTCCTGTTCGTTCGCCAGAGGGCCAGACTACGACGCCTGTCGGCCGGCGCCCAAAATCACCCCTTCACCGCACGACAACGCATTGTTCCCTAGATCGATTCCTGTTTCGGGCCGTGGCCGGTGCTTTTCCGGTCGGGTGCGGCGTGCACGTCGCGGCGTGTCGCGGGGGGATGGTCAGGGGGTGGTGGCGTGCCAGGTGGTGCGGGCCTCCATCAGGGTGGCCAGATGCTTTCTCGACCACTCGCAGCCGGCGTTCATCGGTTCGAGGAGGCTGCGGCCCAGGTCGGTCAGCTCGTATTCGACGCGGGGCGGGATCTCGGCGTAGGCCGTGCGGGTGAGGAGGCCGTCGCGCTGCATGGCGCGCAGGGACTCCGTGAGGACCTTCGGGGTGATGCCGCGCAGGGGGATCTGGAGTTCGGTGAAGCGGCGCGGGCCCGGCTCCAGGCAGCGGATGATCTTGGCGGTCCACTTGTCGCCGATGCGGATCGGGGCGGAGACCGGCGGGCAGCCGGTGAACATGTCCGGATCGAGAGGGTCGGGCATCTGGCCATCGTAGGTAACTATCGTTGCGGAAAGCGACATGTCGCCCTCTACCGTCTGCGGAGCGGCCGGGTGGTCCGGCCGGCAGGACGGAGGGTGCGGGATGAGCGGAATCGTGGTGTTCGGTGCGGGCGGACGGGCCGGGCGGCGGGTGGTCGCCGAGGCCGCCGGGCGCGGGCTCGAGGTGACGGCCGTGGTGCGGGATCCGGGGAGGTACCGGGCGCTGGCCGGTGAGCGGGTGGTGGCGGGGGACGTCACCGACGCCGCGAGCGTGGCGGGCGTCGCGGCCGGGCACGACGTGGCGGTGCAGGTGGCGGCCCGGCTGGACGTGCCGTCGGAGGAGTTCTTCGCGGCGGCCTCCCGGGCGCTGGTGGACGGGCTGGCGCGGGCCGGGGTGGCGCGGCTGGTGGCGCTCGGCATCGGGAGCCTGCTGGAGGTCTCCCCTGGGGTGCGGCTGGTGGACACGCCCGGGTTCCCCGCCGACGCGCGGGCGTTCTCGCTGGGGCACGCGGTGGAGCTGGAGATCCTCGAGAAGTCGGCGCTCGACTGGGTGGTGATCGCGCCGCCGCCCGTGTTCCTGGACGACGAGGCTCCCGGGACCGGGCGCTACCGGTTCGGGGACGGGCGGGTGCCGGAGGGCGCCGAGACGTTCTCGTACGCGGACCTGGCGGTGGCGCTCGTGGACGAGGTGGAACGTCCTGAGCACCACCGGGTGCAGGTCGCCGTGTCGTCCTAGGGCCGGCGTCCTGGCCGGGATCCGGGCAGGGATCCGGGCAGGGCGGCCAGCAGCGCGAGCAGGGCGACGGCCGGGACGAGCGCCCACAGGAGGGCTCCCGGGAACGCGGCGGCGAGCGTCTCCGGCGGGCCTTCGCCCAGCAGGCCGCCGGTCAGGGCCACGCCGGCGGCCATGCCGAACCCGCGTACCGACACCACGGCCGAGGTGACCGCGCCGAGGTCGGCGGGGCGGGCGGCGTTCTGGGCGAGGGTGACCAGGTTCTGCATGATGAGGCCGAAGCCGACGCCGAGCACCGCCATGCCGGCGGCCACGTACGCGTACGGGCTGTCCAGGTCCGCCAGGCCCAGCACGATCAGGCCGGGGGTGACGAGGATCGCCCCCGTCAGGACGGACGTGCGCAGGCGGGCGCCGCCGGCCAGGGCGGAGGCGGCGATGAAGGGCAGGAAGTACGGGTTGCCCGCCAGCCCGGCCCCGGTCGCGCTCAGGCCGAAGGCCACCTGAAGGAACGTGGGCAGGAACACGATGGACCCGTACAGCAGGACGCCCAGCAGCGCCGTGGCCGGGAACACCACCCGCAGCGCCCGCTCCGCGAACAGCCGCGACGGACATGAGCACCCCCAACACGAGACCCGCCACCGCAAGAGGCACATTCGACGAGGCGACACTGCGAAGGGCCGGGGTGGGGTACGGGATCGGCCCGGACGTGGGTCCGGTGGTCGGCCCGGACGTGGGTGGGGTTGGGGTGGGGGTGGGGTCGGTGGGGGTCATGGGGTGAAGGGGGCGGGGAGGGCGAAGTCCTCGCTGAGGAGGTCCTGGTCGAGGGCGCCGGCCGCGATGGTGCCGCTCGCGGCGGCGGCGATCACGGCCGCGAACGGCATCGGCACGGTGGCCCGCCTGGCCATGTCGCCCGCCGCGTAGACGCCCGGCACGCTGGTCCTGCAGAACTCGTCCACCCGCACGGTCGCGTCGGGGAAGGCGGCGCAGCCGAGGCCGGCGGCGAGCGGGGAGCGCTGGGCGAGGGTGGTCTTGACGAAGACGGCGTCGGCCGGGGCGGGCGCGCCGCTCTCGTACACGATCTGGTCGAGGCGGCCGGACCGGCCCTCGAGGCGGGTGATGGGCTCGCAGCGGACCGGCACGCCGTGGCGGGCCAGGAGGTCGCGGGCGTCCGGCGCGAGCGGGGCGCCGTGGGTGGACAGGGTGAGGCCGGAGGTGAAGCGGGTCAGGTGCAGGGCCAGCCGTACGCGGTCGGGGCCCGCGCCGATGACCGAGACCCGCGTGCCGGTGACCTCGTGACCGTGGCAGTACGGGCAGTGGAACGCCGAGCGGCCCCACAGCCCGGGCAGCCCGGCGATGGCGGGCAGGTCGTCCTTGAGGCCGGTGGCCAGCAGGAGCCGGCGGGCCCGCTCGTCCCCGGCGGCGAACGTGCCGGCGGGGGTGCGGTGCGCGCCGGGCACCGGGGTCCGGCGGAGCTCGACGCTCTCGTACGGCTTGACCTGCTCGGCGGCGAGGCGGCGGAGTTCGGCGGGCGGTGTCCCGTCGTGGCCGAACAGGTTGTGGACCGCGTCCGCCGTGGCGTTGCGGCCCTCGTCCGCGTCCAGCAGCAGCACGTCGCGGTGGGCCCGGCCCAGCGTGAGTGCCGCCGCCAGCCCGGCGGGGCCGCCGCCGATGATGATCACATCCCGCATGTCTCTTGCTCCCAGGGGTGGTTTCGTTGACAGCGGGATCAACTCTGCAAGTTAATGTGAACATGAAGTCAAGCGCGGAGATGAGCATCGGCGAGCTGGCGGCGCGGTTCGGGCTCGCCACGCACGTCCTGCGGCACTGGGAGACCATGGGCCTGATCCGGCCGGCGCGGCGCAGCAGCGGGCGGCGGCGTTACACCGAGGACCAGGTGTCCCGGGTGACGATGATCGTCCGGGGCAAGGCGGCCGGGCTCGGGCTGGAGCAGCTCAGGGAGATGTTCGACGCCGCCACGCCGGATGGCAGGCGGGACCTGCTGCGGCGGCACCAGGCCGAGCTGGAATGGCGGATCCGGCAGGCGGAGGCGTCGAAGACGCTGATCGGGCACGCGCTGGAGTGTTCGGAGCCCGATTTCACGCTGTGCCCGAAATTTCAGCAGATGTGCGCGGGAAGCCTGCCCGAGGATCTGGCCCCGGACATGGCGAACGCCCGGCCTGGCCGGCCGGGCGTTCGTGATGGTGCTTAGCGGCGGCCGATGACCTTGACCCAGTCCTTGCCCTCGGACGGGCCGAGCCACTTGGCGCCCTCGAAGACCGCGCGCCACGTACCGGACGTGCGGGCCTCCACCTTGGTGCTGAAGTAGCCCTTGCCGCTGGTGCGGATGGTGTCCACGTACTCCCACCGGCCGCTGCCCGCCGGCTGGAAGAGGATCACGATCCGCTTCCAGGCCAGGCGGTGCCAGCGCTCCTGCTTCTTGCAGTAGTCGGCGTGGTGCACCGAGACGAAACCGCTGATGTAGTCCTCGTCGCACTGCACGGAGAGCTTGCCGTCGAGGCTGATCGGACGGCCCTTCCAGGCGGGCTCGGGGTTCGCGTCGAGCTGGAGGCTGGTGTTGCCGCCGGCGACATCCGGGTCCCAGTTCGGGTCGTCGTCCGCGAACGCCGGCGAAGCGGCGGTGGCCACCAGCGTGGCGCCCAAGGCAGTGGCCGCCAGGCCGGCGGCTAGACGTCGCATCATAAAAATCGGAATTCCTTCCCCGTCTCGAACGCACCCCAAGCGGGGCACGTCAACGCCAATGACGCGTAAGGGTAAGGAAAAGTTGCGAACTAGTTGATCACAATTCGGCAACGCCGGTTTAGAGTGACGTTCAAGTTAGTGCGATTTTATACCTTATTGCGTGATTTGTCGTGATTTAGAGTGGTCTGCTGAGTACTGGGCTGTTCCGGGGTAGTGGACGCGCCAGAAGCCCCCGGTGTGGCCCGTCACCGTCCCGACGAAGGCGCCGGCCGCGTCCGTGGTCGCCTCCCCCACCTTCTGCCAGGTGGAGGCCGTGTCCGCGCGCCACATGAGCTCGAGCGACTGCTTGGCGAACGGGCCGTAGTCGGTCAGGCCGCGCGGGTCCACGCGGGTGAGCGAGCCCCGCAGCCGTACGCCACTGGAGCGGGTGGTCTTGTCGGCGGTCACGGATGTGAGCTTCGTCTCGCGCTTCAGCTCGAACGAGGCGTACTCGGTGATGGTCGTCCCGCCCCGGCCCTTGGCGGTGGCGGTGATCGTCCAGGTGCCCGCCGGGTAGTAGCGGTTCAGCCTCTTGTCGGGCAGGAAGCGCCAGGTCTGCCAGCCGTCCGCCATGCGGGCGGCCCCGAGGCGCCACACGAGGCGGGGCGGGATCGCCGGTTGGGCGCCCTGCTGGCCGGCACCGCCCGCGGAGCCGACGGCCGGCTGCGCGCCGGTGAGCGGGGCCGTGTTCGACACGGGCTGGTCCGGCATCGTGGCCGGAGAGAGAACGGGCGCCGCAGCCGGCGACTGGGCCGGTGATTGGGCCGGCGACTGGACCGGCGACTGGACCGGCGACTGGGCCGGTGACTGGACCGGTGACTGGGCCGGCGACTTGGCGAATGCCTGGGCCGGTGGCTGGGCGGGTGATTGGGCGCGTGATGGAGCCTGGGCCACCGACTGGGCCGGCGACAGAGCGGCCGACTGGGCCGGCGTCTGGGCCGGGGCCAGGATGGGCGGCTGTACCGGCGCCTGGACCGGCGCCTGGACCGGCGCGTGGACCGGGGCTTGGGCGGGTGCTTGCGCCGGGTCTTGGGCGGGTGCTTGGGCGGGCGCCTGGGCCGGTGAGTCCGGGAGGGCCGGGGGCGCCTTCACCGCCGGCTTGTCGGCCAGCACAGGCCCGGGTGGGGCGCCGGGTTCGACCTTGACGGTGACACCGTCCTTGCCGTGTACCCCCTTGGCGATCACATCGATCACCAGGCGGACGGAACCCTGCGCCCCTACCACGGGATCCGCGGGGCGTACGGTGATGGCGCGGATGGCGGGCTCGGTCGCGGCGGCGGGCGCAGGCGCGGGCGCCGTGAGCGACCCCGCCGCGAGCGAGACGAGAAGGAGACTTCTGGTCATGATCGAGACGGTAGGAACCGGCCGGTAATGGCCAGGACCACAACACACGCCCCGATTGGCAAAGCCCGGTTCAGTCCAGGTAGAGCCCTTCGATGACATCGGCGTACTTCGTGTGGATGATCCGCCTCTTCAGCTTGAGGCTCGGGGTGAGCTCCTCGGTCTCGGCCGTCCATTCGACGCCCAGCAGCGCCCACTTCTTCACCTGCTGCACCCTGGCCAGCTTGGTGTTGGCGGTCTCGACCGCCGACTCGACCTCCTTGACGACCTCGGGATGCTCGGCCAGCTCGGCGAGCGAGGCGAACGAGATGCCGCGCGTCTGCGCCCAGCCGGGGGCCACCTCGGCGTCCAGCGTCAGCACGGCCACCGGGTGGGGCCGGTTGTCGCCGTAGGCGAGGGCCTGGCCGATGAGGATGTGCTCCTTGAGGTGGTTCTCGATCTCGGCCGGGGAGATGTTCTCGCCGCCCGCGGTGATGATGAGCTCCTTCTTGCGGTCCACGACGCGGTAGAAGCCGTCCTCGTCGACGGTGCCGATGTCGCCGGTGTGCAGCCAGCCGTCGGCGTCGACGAGCTCGGCGGTGGCCTCGGGGCGGTTGAGGTAGCCGGCGGTGTTGAGCGGGCTGCGGGTGAGGATCTCTCCGTCGGCGGCGATGCGGATCTCGACGCCGGGCTCGGCCCTGCCGACGGTGCCCAGGCGGTAGCAGGCGGGGCTGTTGCCGGTGAAGGCGCCGGTCGTCTCGGTCATGCCGTACACGTCGATGACCTTGAGGCCGAGGCCGGCGTAGAAGTGCTGCACCTCGTCGGGCAGGGGCGCGGCGCCGGTGGCGGTCCATTCGGCGCGGTCGAAGCCGATCATGCCGCGGATGATGGACAGCAGCGAGGCGTCGGCCTTCTCGTAGGCGGCCTGGATCTCGGGGGTGACGGTGCGGCCGTACTGGCCGGCCTCGATGTACGCGGCGCCGGCGGCCATGGCCTGGCGTACGGCGGCCTGCTGTTCCTCCGGCTGGGTGGCGAGCACGGCGAGCAGGCGGGCCATCATCTTCTCCCACACCCGCGGCACGCCGAAGAACAGCATGGGCTTGACCTGCCCGAGCGTGGCGCCCAGGTTGGCCAGGTCGGTGCAGAAGTGGACGTGGGAGACCTTGACCAGCGGCAGGTACAGGCTGAGCACCCGCTCGGCGATGTGCGCGTAGGTGAGGTAGGAGATCTGGGTGCCCCGCAGGGGCAACCGGGTCAAGCGGTCGGTGGCGGCGACCTCGTAGAAGATGTTGGTGTGGCTGAGCGGCACGCCCTTGGGCGTGCCGGTGGTGCCCGAGGTGTAGAGGACGGTGGCCACGTCGTCGGGGGTGACCGCGCGCCAGCGGGCCTCGACCGTGTCCGGGTCGGCGGCCAGCCGCTCCCGGCCCAGCTCGAGGAAGTCCGCCCACGTCATGAAGCGCTCGTCGTCCGGCGCCCCCTCCAGCATGATGATCTTGCGGAGGCCGCCGAGCCGGTCGAGCACCGGCTGCCAGCGGGCCAGCTCGGCGGGGCCGCCGAGCACCGCGTATCGGGCGCCGACGTCGTCCGCCACGAACGCGATCTGGTCGGGCGCGAACGTGCCGTAGACCGTGCAGCCGACGCCGCCCGCGTGCACCGCCCCCAGGTCGGCGAGCACGTGCTCGCTGCGGTTGACCATCATGAGCGCGACGGACTCGCCCGGTTCGAGCCCGAGTGCGGCGAACGCGGCCGCGATCTCCAGGACCCGCTCACGTGCCTGCCCATAGGTGAGCGTGCTCCAGCCATCGCCTTCCGGATCGGAATAGGCGGGTGTGTCCTGGTATTGCTCGGCCGCCTGTCTGAGTTGCTCACAGACGGTACGGCCGGCGATCTGCCGCTCGATCTCGGCCCGGACCTCGAGGACTTCGGCCATGGCACCCGCCTCCAGTCAGTATTCACTTGCATGAATGGCTTGCATCGCACCACACCCCCGGGGCAGCGGCAAGACCCTGCGCGCCATTCACGTAGAGTGATCGAGTGAACGCGGAGAGGGAGCCCGCCGGCGGGCGCACAAGGACGTTCTTCGGGCATCCTTGGGGGCTGGCCACGCTGTTCTGCACGGAGATGTGGGAGCGGTTCAGCTGGTACGGCCTGCGCGCCATCCTGGCCACGTTCATGGCCGCCTCGCCCGCCCAGCAGGGCCTCGGCCTGTCGCAGGAGACGGCGCAGGCGGTCGTCGGCGTCTACGGGGCGCTCATCTACCTGGTGGCGCTGCCCGGCGGCTGGATCGCGGACCGCGTCCTGGGGGCGCGCAGGTCGGTGTTCTGGGGCGGGTTCGTCATCATGCTGGGGCACATCAGCATGGCGATCCCCGTCACGTCGCCGTTCTTCGTCTGGCTCGGGCTGCTGCTCATCATCACCGGCACCGGCCTGCTCAAGCCGAACATCTCCGTCATGGTCGGCCGGCTCTACCCCGAAGGCGACGACGGGCGCAGGGACGCCGGGTTCTCCCTGTTCTACCTGGGCATCAACCTCGGAGCCTTCTTCGCGCCCCTCGTGGTCGGCTGGCTGGCCGCGGGCGGCCGCTGGCATCTGGGCTTCGGCGCGGCGGCGGTCGGGATGGCGCTCGGCCTGGTCCAGTACGTGTGGGGCGGGCGGCACCTGCGCGGGATCGGCGAGCGCCCGGGGCTGCGGCTGTCGCCGGGCGAGCGGCGGCGCGCGGTCCTGCTGACCGGGCTCGGCACGGCGGTGACGGTGGTCGCGCTGGGGGTGTGGGCGGCGACCGGCACGCTGACGATCGACCGGTTCACCCTGGTGGTCACGGTGGTCATCCTGATCGTGCCCGTCGCCTACTTCGCCTACATCCTGCTGGGCAGCCACAACCTGACCGAGGACGAACGCATCCGGGTCAAGGCGTACGTCTGGCTGTTCGTCGCCGCGGCCGTGTTCTGGATGATCTACGACCTGGCGCCGAGCAAGCTGCTGTTCTTCGCCCAGGACCACACCGACCTGTCGTTGTTCGGCGTCCCGATCCAGCCGGCCACCACGCAGTCGTTCAACCCGCTGTTCATCATGATCTTCGTGCCGGTGTTCGCGGCGCTGTGGGTGCGGCTGGGCACGCGGGTGAGCACGCC
This sequence comes from Nonomuraea sp. NPDC050643, assembly GCF_040654715.1. NCBI lineage: Bacteria > Bacillati > Actinomycetota > Actinomycetes > Streptosporangiales > Streptosporangiaceae > Nonomuraea > Nonomuraea sp. NPDC050643. The sequence continues at coordinate 28,907 of NZ_JBFAIM010000061.1, forward strand.
GCAGAAGTTCGGGTTCGCGCTGATCACGGTGGGGCTGAGCTTCGTGGTCATGGCGGTGGCGGCGGCGCTGGCCGGCACGGGCCGGGTGTCGGTGTGGTGGCTGGTGCTGGTCTACCTGATCCAGGTGTTCGGGGAGCTGTCGCTGAGCCCGGTCGGGCTGTCGGTGACGACGAAGCTGGCGCCGGAGGCGTTCAAGGGGCAGATGCTGGGGGTCTGGTTCATCGCGGTGTCGGTGGGCGACGCGGTGGGCGGGCAGACGGGGCGGCTGGGCCGGGTGCTGTCCGAGCCGGCGTACTACCTGGTGCTGGCGGCGATGGCGACCGTGGCGGGGGTGGCGCTGTTCATGTTCACGCGGAGGCTCCGGGGGATGATGGCCGAACATCATGAGCCCGCCATGCGGTAGACATTTCGATCGTGTCCGAAATTCTCGACCTCGCCGGCATCTTCGTCTTCGCGCTGTCCGGAGCCCTCATGGGCGTGCGCAAACGGCTCGACGTGGTCGGGATGGGGGTGCTGGCCGGAATGACCGCGCTGGGCGGCGGCGTCGTACGCGACCTCATCCTGAACGTGCGGCCCGCCGCCTTCCAGAGCGTCGGCTACGTGGTGGTGCCGGTGGTCGCGACGGTGATCGTCTTCTTCTGGCATCCGCACGTGGCCCGGGTGATGCCGGCCATCCTGGTGCTGGACGCGGCCGGGCTGGGCCTGTTCTGCGCGGTCGGCACCGAGAAGGCCATGGAGTACGGCCTCAGCCCTCTGCACGCCACGCTCCTGGGCGTCACGACCGGCGTGGGCGGGGGCATGCTGCGCGACGTGCTGGCCGGAGAGATCCCGACCCTGCTGTACGACCGGCAGCTCTACGCGGTGCCGGCCCTGCTGGGGTCGGGGGTGATGGCGGGACTGTCGTGGTACGGGCTGCACGGCTGGCCGGCCACGCTGGCGGCGGCGCTGCTGGCGTTCGGCCTGAGGATCGCGGCCATGCGGCGCAAATGGCGGGCACCACTGGCCAGAGGGGTCGGCGAGTGACCTTCACACCGTCCGGCCCGCACACCGTCCGGCCCGCACACCGTCCGGCCCGCGCACCGTCCGGCTCCCGCACCCTCTGGCTCTCACACCATCGCGATGAGCGAGTCCGCGGAGACGGCGGTGCCGGTGGGGCCGTGGCGGCGGGCCGCGCGCAGGCGGGTGACGGCTTCGGCCAGGAGCCCGGGCGGCTGGGTGTAGGGCAGGCGCAGGTAACCCTCCAGCGTGCCCTCCAACCCGAACCAGGGGCCGGGCGCGACGCGTACGCCGTGGGTGGCGGCGGCCTCCGCGAGAGGGGTGGCGTTCGTGTCGAGGCGGATCCAGAGCGTGCCGCCGCCACGCGGCACCGTGAACGTCCACTCCGGCAGGTGTTCGCGCAGCCCCGACACCAGGGCGTCGCGGGAGGCGCGCAGGGTGCGGCGGCGTTCGGCGCGGGTCTCCTCCAGACGGTCGAACAGCCGGACCACGACGAGCTGCTCCAGCACCGGGCTGGCGATGTCCACCGCGGAGCGGAACATGGCCAGGCGGCGGGCCAGCGCGGCCGTGGTGCGGATCCAGCCGATGCGCAGCCCGCCCCACCACAGCTTGGACGCCGACCCGATGCTGATCACCCGGCTGTCGGTGTCGAACGCCGCCACCGGCGACGTGCGGGGCACCTCGTCCAGGGCCAGTTCCGCCCAGGTCTCGTCCACCAGCAGCATCGTGCCGGCGCGCCGGGCGGCCCCCACGACGACGGCGCGGACCTGGTCCTCCATGAGGGCGCCCGTCGGGTTGTGGAAGTCGGGCATGAGGTAGGCCAGCCGGGCACCCGACTGGCGCATGGCCCCGGCCACGAGGTCCTGCTGCCAGCCCTCGTGGGAGATCCCCACCGGGACGATCCTGGCGCCGCGGTGGCGGGCCACGTCCATGGCGTGCGGGTACGTCGGCGACTCCACGATCACCGCGTCGCCCGCCCCGACGAGCAGGCCGATGACGAGCTGGATGGCGTGCTGGGAGCCGGTGGTGACGACGATCTGCTCCGGCCTGGTGGCCACGCCCTTGGCGGTGTAGAAGGCGGCGATGCGCTCTCTGAGCACCGGCAGGCCCATGGGGTCGTAGCCGTTGCCCATGCCGTACCTGGGGATGTCCTCGATCGCCTCGGTCATCGCGGCGCGCAGGATCGTGGGGGCGGGCGGGGCGGCGCACTGGAGCTGGATGAGGCCGTCGCCGTCGGTGCTGAGCCACGGGTTGTCGGGGGCGGTGGCCGGGTCGGGCAGGGCCGTCCAGCTCCCCGAGCCCTGGCGGCTGTCCAGGTAGCCGCGCTCGCGGAGCAGGTCGTAGGCCGCGGTGACGGTGGTGCGGCTGACGTTGAGGGTCTCGGCGAGGTGGCGTTCGGCGGGCATGCGGACGCGTACCGGGATCTGGCCGTCCATGATCAGGCCGCGTACGCCGTCGGCGAGGGCGCGGTAGTACGGGCGGGCCGCGGGATCGACGTCGACGAGCCGGGCCACTTGCGCCGCTGACATGTGCCTCATAAGGCCACTTTTCGTGATTGGCTCTGTTTTGGCAAGTCGGTTACTGCCACTCTGGGGCCATTATGAGTGAAACGACCGTCTCTCGGCTTACCTCCTTGCCCGCCCGCCTCGTTCGCCTCTACGGCGGGCTGGCGCTGTACGGGCTCGGCATCGGGCTGCAGGTGGAGTCCGGGCTCGGGAACGATCCATGGGACGTCTTCCACCAGGGCCTGGGCCTGCGGGCCGGGCTGTCCATCGGCACGATCATCATCCTGGTGGGCGCGCTGGTGATGCTGCTGTGGATCCCGCTGAAGCAGAAGCCCGGACTCGGCACCGTCAGCAACGTGATCTTCCTCGGCCTGTTCGCCGACGCGGCGATCTACCTGCTGCCCACGCCCGGCCACCTGGCGTTCCAGGCTTTCTACGTGGCGACCGGAGTGGTCTCCGTCGCCCTGGCCACCGTCCTGTACATCGGCGCCGGGATGGGGCCGGGCCCCCGCGACGGCATCATGACCGGCCTGGTCCGGCTCGGCCTGTCGGTACGGCTCGGGCGCTTCCTCATCGAGATCACCGTGCTGATCGCGGGCTGGTTGCTCGGCGGGACCGTGGGCATAGGGACTCTCGTGTTCGCACTCGCGATCGGGCCGCTGACCCAGCTCTTCACGCGCTGGTTCCCCCTGACGTGATCTCGTGGCCGGGGTCGTCATGACGCGACATGATCGAACCCGGCCACGGGATCACCCCCCGGCCGAGTAGCGTCTAGGCATGCGGATCGAGGATTACGCCCTGATCGGAGACATGCAGTCGGCCGCGCTCGTGGCCAGAGACGGTTCGATCGACTGGCTCTGCCTGCCCAGGTTCGACTCCCCCTCGTGCTTCGCGGCGCTGCTCGGCAGCGAACGCAACGGCCACTGGTGGCTCGGGCCCACCGGCAGGAGGCACGCCACGAGGCGGCGCTACCGTCCCGACACGCTCATCCTGGAGAGCGAGTGGGACACTCCCACGGGCACCGTCCGCGTGATCGACTTCATGCCGCCGCGCGACCGCAACCCCGACGTCGTGCGCATCGTCGAGGGCGTCTCCGGGAGCGTGGAGGTGTCCACGCAGCTCAGGGTGCGCTTCGACTACGGGCGGATCGTGCCGTGGGTGCGCCGTACCAACGGGCATCTGCAGGCCATCGGCGGTCCCGACTCGGTGTGGCTGCACTCCCCCGTTCCGCTGAAGGGCGGCGACTACGCCCACCGGGCCACCTTCACCGTCAACGAGGGCGACCGGCTGCCGTTCGTGTTCACCTGGCACCCCTCGCACGAGCCGATGCCGGCGCAGATCGACAGCGAGGACCAGCTTGAGGAGACCGAGGCGTTCTGGGCGGAGTGGGTCGCCAAGTGCACCTACTCCGGGCCCTACCGTGACGCCGTGGTGCGCTCGCTGATCACGCTGAAGGGCCTGACGTACGCGCCGACCGGCGGCATCGTGGCCGCCGCCACCACCTCCCTGCCCGAGGACCTGGGCGGGGTGCGCAACTGGGACTACCGGTTCTGCTGGCTGCGCGACGCGACGCTGACGCTGGACGCGCTCATCAGCTCCGGCTACCTGGAGGAGGCGGCCGACTGGCGGGCGTGGCTGCTGCGGGCCATCGCCGGCCGGCCCCAGGACCTGCAGATCATGTACGGCGTCGCCGGCGAACGCCGCCTGCCCGAGCTGCGCCTCGACTGGCTCGACGGCTACGAGGACTCCCGCCCGGTCCGCATCGGCAACGACGCGGTCAGGCAGCTCCAGCTCGACGTGTACGGGGAGGTCATGAACTGCCTGTACGTCGCCCGCACCCGCGGCCTGTCGGCCGACGACCGGGCGTGGACGATCCAGCGGCAGCTCCTGGACTACGTGGAGGAGCACTGGGACGAGCCCGACGAAGGGCTCTGGGAGGTACGCGGCCCGCGGCGGCACTTCGTGCACTCCAAGGTGATGTGCTGGGCGGCGATGGACCGGGCGGTCAAATACGTGGAGCACTTCGGGCGCACCGGGCCGGTGGACAAGTGGCGGACGCAGCGGGACGTGATCCACGCCGAGATCTGCGACAAGGGGTTCGACGCGACGCGGAACACCTTCACGCAGTCGTACGGGTCGTCGGAGCTCGACGCGGCCCTGCTGATGCTCCCCATCGTCGGCTTCCTGCCCGTCGACGACCCCCGGGTGACGGGCACGGTGGCGGCCATCGAGAAGGAGCTGATGTCGGACGGGTTCGTGCTGCGCTACCCCCTGGCGGCCGACAACGACGTGGACGGCCTGCCGGGTGGGGAGGGAGCGTTCCTGGCGTGCAGCTTCTGGCTGGTGGAGGTCATGGCGATGCAGGGGCGCAAGGACGAGGCGAAGGACCTGTTCGAGCGGCTCCTCGCGCTGCGCAACGACGTGGGGCTGCTGGCCGAGGAGTACGACCCCCGCTACGGCCGGCTGGTGGGCAACTTCCCGCAGGCCTTCAGCCACATGCCCCTGGTCCACGCCGCCCGCGCCCTGTCGAAGTGAGGAACCCGATCATGCCACCGCGACTGCGCGTGACCTCCGTGACGATCGGCACACCCCGGCCCCGCGAGCTGGCCCGGTTCTACTCCCGGCTGCTGGGCTGGCCGTTGACGGCCGACGACGGGCCCGCGCCGGGCGAACCCGCCGAGGCGGGCTGGGCCCAGATCCGGGCGCCCGAGGGCGAGCCCGGCTACACCCTCAGCTTCGAGTACGAGCGGCACTTCGCCCGGCCGGTGTGGCCGGGCGAGGCCGGGGAGCAGACCGCCTCGGAGCACCTCGACATCCAGGTCGACGACCTGCCGGCGGGCGTGGAGTGGGCCGTGGGGTGCGGGGCGGAGCTCGCCGGGTTCCAGCCGCAGGACGACGTACGGGTGCTGCTGGACCCCGACGGGCATCCGTTCTGCCTGTTCCTCTGAAGGTGACCCCGCGGCTCGCCTGCCAGTCGCCCGGGAGGATCGACCGGAGCCGGCAGGTCCGGTTCACCAGGCGGTCGGTGGCGGGGCTGTAGGAGTAGAGCCGGCCGGCGCACAGGAGAGCGGAGTTGCTGCGGCGCTCGTTGACGGCGGGTGTGCCGTCACAGGTCCCAGGGCATGCCGTACCTGCCGGTGAGGTCGCTGATCTCGGCGGCGGTCAGGAGCCGGGGTTCGCGGTCGCCGAGCAGCAGGAGCAGCGCGCAGACCTCCTCGACCTCGACGGCCGCGTCCACCGCCGCGCGTATCGACGGGCCCGCCACGATCGGGCCGTGATTCTGCAGGAGCGCGGCCCGGAACGGGAAGCCGAGCCGTTCCAGCGCCGCGGCCTGGGCGCCGTCTCCCGGGGCGGCGTACTCGATCAGCGGCGTCTGGCCGACGCGCATGAGGAAGTACGGCGTGAGCGGCGGGATCGCGCTGCGCCGTGACCACGGCGGCAGGCACGCGGTGGCGGCGGCGTGCCTGGAGTGCAGGTGGACGACCGCCTTGGTGGCCGGGTCGCGCCGGTAGAACGCGAGGTGCAGGGGGAACTCCTTGGACGGCGCGGGTCCGGCGACGTGCCGGCCGCACTCGTCCAGGACCGACAGGCGCTCGGGGTCGAGGGAGGCCAGGTCGGCGCCGGTGGGTGTGATGAGCAGCCGGTCGCCGTCGCGGACGCTGAGGTTTCCCGACGAGCCCGGGCTCAGGCCGAGGGCGGCCAGATGGGCGCCGGCCGCCGCCAGGTCGGCGCTCATGACGGTGTGTCCCGTGCGAGCTCGTCCCATGCGGTGGTGAAGATGTCGATCTCCCCGAAGTTGCCGGACTTGAGGGCGAGGTTGATCGGCAGCGACCGCCCGTCCACCCGCGCCCGCGTACACGACCAGGTGACGCCGGAGCTGATCTCGGCGCCGACGTGCAGGGTGCGGGCGCCCAGCGCGGTCACCACGGCCCCCGACGTCTCACCGCCGGCCACGAGCAGATGGCGGGCCCCGGCCGCCACCAGATCGGCCGCGCACCGTGCGAGCGCGCGTTCCACCAGGTCCGGCTCTGCGCCCAGGTCGTCGCCGGGGGCGACGGAGTAGATCAGTGGCGGCCGGCCGGGGTCCTCGCGCCAGCTCTCCGTGGCGAAGCCGACCAGACCGGCGACGGTCGCGTCGAAGTCGCGGCGCAGCGCGTCCGTGTCGAGGCGCCGGTGCGGGAGCGCCGGGCGGGCGTGGGCGACCTGCGCGCGGGTCGCCGCCGAGGCGCTGCCCGCCAGCACCACGCCGAAGCGGCGGCCGGCGGGGTGCGGGAGCGCCCGGGCGGAGCCGGGACGCGGGCCGGTGAGGCCGAGCGCCAGGCCGGCCGAGCCGGTCACCAGCCGCAGGCCGTCGGTGGCCGCCGCGATGGCGCGCAGGTCGGCGTCCGTGGTGGCGTCGACGACGGTCAGCGCGCCCTTCGCGGCCGGGGCGGCCAGCGCCGTGCGGATGTCCGCGGCGCCGGCTCGTACGGTGTCGTGACCGATGAGGTGCACCGGCCGCCGCGTCTGCGGGGCCAGCAGCCGGCCGAGGTGCGCGTCCCGCATGGGTGTCAGCGGGTGGTCGCGCATGGGGCTCTCGTCGAGCAGGTCGTCGTGGACGAACAGCCGGGCGCGGTAGACGGTCCGCCCGGTCGCCGGGAAGGCGGGCACCACCACCGTGCCGCTCTCACCGAGCGCGTCGAGCAGCGCGTCGGCGACCGGGCCGATGTTGCCTTCGGCGGTGGAGTCGAACGTCGAGCAGTACTTGAAGTAGAAGCGCTCGCACCCCGCGGCGCGCAACGCCTCCAGCGCCGCCAGCGAGTCGCGCACGGCGTCGCCGACGGGCGCCGTGCGTGACTTCAGCGCGACCACCACGGCGTCGGCCTGCTCCTCGGGCATGCCCTCCAGGCCGCGGGGCCCGACGGCCACCACGGTACGGAACCCGCGGGCCACCAGCATCGTGGCCAGATCCGTCGCTCCCGTGAAGTCATCGGCGACGGCCCCTAGGTACGGCATCTGCTCTCCGGACACGTGAGGACGGTGTGAAGATAAGTTACCTTATTTGACGGAAATGTGAATCAGTGAATAGCTTCTGTGAACCCCCGTACCCCAGCCGGTGAGCGGACTCCCCCGAGTCCCGCCAAGGAGCACCATGAATCTCCACCACCTGTTCGCCGGCACCGGCGAACGCAGGGTCAGGGACGCCGGCGACCGGCGGCCCGTCGGGTCGCTGCAGTCCGTCCTGGGCCTGGGCGGGATCCTGCTGCTGAGCACGGTGATCGGCTGAGCCCGTACGTCAGGATCATGCAAAGATGACGCCCGAAGGAGGGAGTACACGCGATGACCGCCCCGCAGGAGCCACCGCTCATCCCGGACCAGCGCCGCGAACGGCTGCTCAAGCAACTGCGGCGCGAGGGCGTCCTGAGCGTCCAGCAGATCACCCAGATCTTCGGCGTCTCGCACATGACAGTGCGGCGCGACATCGCCGAGCTGGAGCGGCAGGGACGGGTCTTCTCCGTGCCGGGGGGCGTGCGCATCGCCCACCAGGTGCACAGCGAGCCCTCGTTCCAGGACAAGTCGCTGACCGACCAGCCCGAGAAGCAGGCCATGGCCCGGGCCGCCGCCGAGCTGGTGCAGGACGGCATGGTCGTCTATCTCGACGCCGGCACGACCATCCTGTCGATGGTGCCCTTCCTGCTCCCGCGCGAGGGGCTGACCGTGGTGACCAACGACTTCACCACGGTCGAGGAACTCCAGGCGGCCAAGCACCTGACCGTCATCCACACCGGCGGCCGGGTCGAGCCGGACAACCGCTCCAGCGTCGGGCGGCTGGCCGCCGCCACCATCCGGCAGCTCGCCTTCGACCTGGCGTTCGTCAGCTCCGGTTCGTGGGACCTCATCCGCGGCGTCACCACCCCTTCGGAGCCGAAGGTGGAGGTCAAGCAGGCGGCGATGGAATCGGCGTCGCGCTCGGTGCTGGTGGCCGGGTCGTCGAAGTACGGCAGCTTCGGGATGTACCGGATCGCGCCCCTGACCGCCTTCGACACGGTGATCACCGACACCGCGCTCACCGAGGCCGCCGCCGACGGGATCCGGGCCGCCGGCACCGACCTTCACCTGGCCAGGACGGCGACCTGAGCACCGGGCGACCGCCCGCCCGGCCGGGAGCCTCGACGGCGTCCTCTCCGTACCCGTCCTATCCGTACCCGTCCTAGCGGCCACGACATCGGCATGTGCCGATCCACCGGCGTTCATGTCCGATTCATCCGGTTCCGCCACGCTCCCGCCGTAGCCGGAGCACCCTCCTCCGGCCGGACGGAAAAGAGCACGGCATGGGCCACGGGCATCACCACCACCATCACGATCACGACCACTCCCCAGAGGAGGACCAGGCTCCGGCGCGGGACCTGTCGATACCCGACGGCGACCTGTCGCCCGGGGAGTTGTCGCGGCGGCGCATGTTCCGGCGGGCCGGGCTGCTGGGGGCGGGCCTGACCGCCGCCGGGGTGCTGGGGGCGCCGGGTGCGGCGGCGGCCACCGGCCTCGATCGCGGCGGGCGGGAACCGCGGGGCGGCTACCTGTGGCTGGCCGGCGACCACCACATCCACACGCAGTACAGCTCCGACGCCGTCTACCGGGTCATCGACCAGGTACGCCACGGCAACGCGTACGGGCTGGGCTGGATGGTCATCACCGACCACGGCGGCGCCACGCACGCGAAGATCGGGGTGGACAAGGTCAACCCGGACATCGTCGCGGCCCGGGACGCGGTCAAGGACACACTGGTCTTCCAGGGGCTGGAATGGAACATCCCGGCCGCCGAGCACGGCACCGTGTTCGTCGCCCCGGGAGCGAACGAGGTGGCCACGCTCAAGGAGTTCGAGAACTCCTTCGACGGGTCCGTGAAGGGCGCGAGTTCCAACACGCCACAGAACGAGGCGCTGGCCATCGCCGGGCTGAACTTCCTGGCCGAGGCGGTCAGGCGGCGGCGCGTCCCCGACGCGCTGTTCCTCGCCAACCACCCCTCCAGGAAGGGCCTCGACTCGCCGCACGAGATCCGCGGGTGGCGCGACGCCCAGCCGTCCATCGCGGTCGGCATGGAGGGCGCGCCCGGGCACCAGGCCGCGGGCATCGCCAAGCCGAACGGCCCCGGCGGCGGGCGCGGCTTCTACGACAGCACCCCGGGCGCCGACTCCTTCGCCGGCTACCCGGCCGAGAGCTACAAGACCTTCGGCGGGTTCGACTGGATGACCTCGACCGTGGGCGGGCTCTGGGACAGCCTGCTGGCCGAGGGCAAGCCGTGGTGGATCACCGCGAACTCCGACGCCCACTGGGTGCACGGCGACACCAGCGACCGCGGCCCGGGCGGCGACTTCAACGCCAACGGCCGCTACGAGGACCCCGTCTACAAGGGCGTCACCAACCTCGGGTCCGGCGACTTCTGGCCCGGGTACTACAGCAAGACCCACGTCGGCGCCGAGGACTTCTCCTACCGCGCGGTCATGGACGGGCTGCGGGCCGGGCGCGTCTGGGTGGACCACGGCGGGCTGATCGGCGAGCTCGTCGTCCGGGCCAGGACGGCCGGGGCCGGGCAGAGCGGGGTGACGCTGGGCGGGACCCTGCTGGTGCGGCGCGGCGCCCAGGTCGAGCTGGCGATCGAGATCACCCTGGCCGGACGGCCGAACTGGGCGCAGTTCGTGCCGAAGCTGGCCCGGGTGGACGTCATCCAGGGCGACGTCACCGGAGCGGCCGCGGACAAGGACGTGTTCAGCACGCCGAACACGAAGGTCGTGCAGTCGTACGAGGTGAACAAGGACCGCGGGACCGTCACGTTCACCTACCGGCTCGGCGCCGTCGACCGGCCCGTGTACGTGCGGCTGCGCGGCACCGACGGCAGGCGGAGCGCCGTCGGGCTGATGGGCGCGGCGGTGGACCCGCACGGGCCGCAGATCGACGTGTACGGCGACGCCGACCCGTGGAACGACCTGTGGTTCTACAGCAACCCGATCTGGGTGCTGCCCCGCCGATGACGATCTTGGGTTTTGACGCGGGTTCGCGCACCCTGCCGGCCCTGCCGGAGCCGGTCGACCCGTCGCCGGTGGTGGCCTCCTGGGCGCTGGGTGACGCCGGCGCGGGGCCGCTGGCGGCGGGGGCGGCGCTGGCGGCGGCCCGCGCCGAGCCCGCGGCGACGACGGCCGACTGCCAGGAGCGCGCACGCCGCCGCCCGGCTCGTCACCCGGCGCGAGGTCGCCGAGGCGTACGACGACGACGCCGTACGCCACGCGGCCTTCCTCGCCGACCCCGGCTTCTACCGGACCATCGTCAAGCACCCCCTCGCCCGGCGGCCGGGCGACGGCACGGCCCGGCGCTCCCGGCTGCTCGCCGCGGCCGCCCACCGGCACCTGCGCCGGCTGGCGGGCGGATGCGGGAGCGACGGCCCGGTTCTCTACGCGCGGCTCGCGCCGGAGAGCCCCGAAGCGCTGCGCGTCGGCGAGCCGGGACGGGAACGGACCCTCGTCGAGGTGGACGGCGAGCCGGACGCCGCCCTGGAGGAACTGCGCGACCGCTACGAGAGCGCACCCTGGCCGCTGCGGGCCGAATACCTGGAGGACGCCCGGCTGGCGGCGGCCCGGCCGCGTCAGGAGATCTTCTGCGAGGTGCGGTCGAGCCCGTACAGCGAGCGGGTCACGATCGGCGGCCCCGCCCTGGCCCGGCTGCGGGAGGCGCTGTCGTCGGTGCTGCCCCTGTGGTGCCTGGCCGCCCACCTGGCCAGGCGCGGCGACCGCGACGCGGCCCGCGCGCTCGGCGACCTCCTGACCTGCCTCGCCGCCCGGGCGCTCCCCGGCGACGGCGGCGTCATCCGGCTGAGCGGGGCCGACGTGACCGCGGCCACCGCCGCGCTGTGGGCGGGCGAACGGCCCGGCCCCTGCCTGCCCGGCCCCGACCTGATGGCCGTGGGCGACGACCTGGGCCGGGCCACCTGGCTGCTCTCGGGCCTGCGCGACGACTGCCGCGACCTGTACGAAGGGCTCACCGGCAGGCTCCACCCCGCCCCCGACGTGCCACGGGACGACTTCCTGGCCCACCCGGGAGCGCCGGCGCTGCCGCCCCCGGAGATCGACCTGGGCGACCACACCCCGCGCGTCATGATCGACGACCTCATCTACCAGCGGGCCCGCTGGCGCCTGCCCCTTCCCGGGGAGCGCGGCGCCGACCCCTTCGACCGCTGGCTGGCCCTCCACCGCCTGTGCCGCGAACGCGGCCTGCCCCGGCACGCCTTCGTCCGCCACCCCGCCGACCCCCGCCCCCTCTACGTGGACTTCTGCGACCCCCTGGCCGTGGAGGACCTGGCCCGGCGGGAGCCCGCCGAGGTGCTGGTCACCGAGACGGTGCCCGGCCCGGGCGGGCACTGGTGGCGGGTGAACGGCGAGGCGCAGTGCGCCGAACTGCGGCTCGGCTGCCTCGTACGACCGGCTCCCCGGTAAATCGCTTGCCCCCGTAAACCGGGGGCTGGTGTAATCCCGGGCGGAAGCAACCCATGGATCAAGGAGACCCCGATGCGCGAAGCGTACGTGTCCTACCAGCGCCGATCATCCTTCGACCCAAAGGGCATGACGCTTCTTGACAGCCTCCGAGCATCGGACCACACCCTCTGACCCGTCCGTCCTGCGCCTGCTCCGTCCCGGACGGCGCTCCGCCGCCGCGCTCGCGGCGGCCGTCACCGCCGCCACCGCGCTCCCGCTGGCGGCGCCCCAGATCACCCGGCGCTTCGTCGACGACGCCATCGGCGGCGCCGGACTGCGGCACCTGACCCTCATCGCCCTCGGCTACCTCGCGCTCGCCGTCGCCGGCCAGGCCGCCAGGATGGTCACCGCCTGGCTGGCCAGCCGGCTCGCCTGGGACGGCACCAACCGCCTGCGCGAGCGCCTCGCCGGGCACGCGCTCGGCCTGGACCTCGACTTCCACGGCAGGCACACCCCCGGCGAGCTGATCGAGCGGGTGGACGGCGACGTCGTGGCGGTCGCCGACTTCGTCGTGGCGTTCCTGCTGGACGTCGTGGCCGGCGCACTGCTCCTCGCCGGGGTGGTCGTCGTCGTGTTCGGCGTCGACTGGCGCGTCGGCTGCGCGCTGCTGGCGTACTGCCTGCTCATCGGGTACGCCATGGCGCGCGCCCAGCGGCTCGCCGTGCCGTCGGCGGCCCGGTCCCGCGCGGCCGGCGCGACCCTGTTCGGCGCGCTCGAGGAGCGGCTGGCCGGGGCCGAGGACATCAGGGCCAACGGGGCCGGCGCGCACACCGTACGACGCTTCCACCAGGTCGGCGCCGCCCTCTTCCGGGCCGAGGAGCGCGACGCCCGGATCGGCACCGTGCTGCTGGCGGGCACCTCGGTGGCCTTCGCCGCCGGCACCGCGATCATGCTGGGGCTGGCCGCCTGGACCGTTCAGGCGGGCACGCTCACGGTCGGCACGGCGGTGCTGCTCTTCCAGTACACGCTCATGGTGCGGGCGCCGTTCGAGCGGCTGATCGACCAGATCAGGCGCTACCAGGCGGCGCTGGCCGGGCTGGCCCGCATCGGCGCGCTGCTGGCCGAGCGGCGCACGCTCGCCCCCGGCACCCGGCCGCTGCCTCCGTCGGGGCCGCTCGGCCTGCGCCTCGACGACGTCGCCTTCTCCTACCCCGGCGACGACGAGCAGGTGCTGTCGGGCGTCGGGCTCGCGCTGGCGCCCGGGGAGACGCTCGGGCTCGTCGGGCGCACGGGCAGCGGCAAGAGCACCGTGGCCCGGCTGGTGCTGCGGCTCTACGACCCCGTCGAAGGCGCGGTCCGGGTGGGCGGAGTGGACCTGCGCGAGGCCGATCCGGTGTCGCTGCGCGGCCGGGTCGGCATCGTCACGCAGGACGTCCAGCTCTTCGCCGGCAGCGTGCGGGACAACCTGACCCTGTTCCGGCCCACGCCCGGCGACGAACGGCTGCGCGAGGCGCTCACCCAGGTCGGGCTCGGCGCGTGGCTGGCCGCGCTGCCCGACGGGCTCGACACCGAACTGCGCGGCGTGTCGGCGGGCGAGGCGCAGCTCATCGCGTTCGCGCGGGCGTTCCTCGCCGACCCCGGGCTCGTGGTGCTCGACGAGGCGTCCAGCCGCCTCGACCCGGCCACCGAACGGCGCATCGAGGAGAGCGTCGACCGCCTGCTGACCGGCCGGACCGGCGTGATCATCGCGCACCGGCTGTCGTCGCTGGCGAAGGTGGACAAGATCGCGGTGCTCGACCAGGGCAAGGTCGTCGAGTACGGCCGCCGCGCCGACCTCGCCGCCGACCCCGGCAGCAGGTTCGGGCGGCTGCTGGACCTGGCGGGGGTGCGCCGGTGAAGCCGGTGATGCTGGTGGCCACCCGGCTGGCCACGTTCGACCTGCGCCGTTACGTGATCGGGGCGCTGCTGTGGCTGCCGGTCCACGTCATCCCGCTGGCCGGCGGGCTCGTGCTGCAGCGGGTCTTCGACCAGATCAGCGGGGACCAGCCGGCGACCCTGCGGGCGACGCTGTGGTTGTGCGCGGCCTTCGTCGGCGTGGAGGTCGTGCGCGGGGTGATCATCGTGGTCGCCTGGACGTACGGGGTGTACTGGTGGAACGCGGCGGCGACCCTGCTGCGCGCCAACGCGCTGCGCTCCGTCCTCACCGCGCGCGGGCCCGCCGCGGCCCGGCTGCCGCACTCGTCCGGCGAGTCCGTCGCCCGCATGCGCGACGACGTGGCCGACGCGGTGGACTTCACGGACGAGAGCGTCAGCCTGGCCGGCACGGTGCTGTTCGCCGCGGCGGCCCTGCCGATCATGGCCTCCGTCGATCCCGTCATCACGCTGGTGCTGGTGGCGCCGATGCTCGCGGTGGGCGTGCTGAGCAGGACGATGCGGCGTACCGTGGCGCGGTTGCACCGGCGGGCCAGGGGGCTCGGCGCGGCCGTCACGGCGTACGTGGGGGAGGTCTTCGGCGGCGTGCTCGCGATCAAGAGCGCCGGGGCCGAGGCCGCGGCGCTGGAACGGCTGCGCGCGCACAACCGGCGGCGGCGCGACGCCGCGGTCAAGGACCGGCTGGCGACCGACGTGCTGGACGCCGCCACGACCACCACCGTCGAACTCGGCATCGGGCTCGTCCTGCTGCTCGCCGCGCCCGCCATGGCCCGCGGCGACTTCACCGTGGGCGACCTGGCGCTGTTCACCAGCTACATCGGCTGGCTGACGGCGCTTCCCCGGACGATCGGCACGATCCTCTACCGCCTGCCCCAGGCCGCCGTCGCGACCGAGCGGCTCACCCGGCTCATGGCGGCGCACGAGGACGCCGGCGACCTGTCGCGCGGCGCCGAGGTCTGGCTGCGCCGCGACCCGCCCCCGGCTCCGCAGCCCGCCCGGCACGCCGACCCGCTCCAGGTGCTCGAAGCGCGCGGCCTGACCGTGCGCGGGGTGCTGCACGGCGTCGACCTGCGCGTCGAACGCGGCTCGTTCACGGTCGTCACCGGCGCCGTCGGCGCGGGCAAGACCACCCTGGTACGCGCCCTGCTCGGCCTGCTGCCCCTCGACGCGGGCACGATCACCTGGAACGGCACGCCGATCGACGACCCCGGCACGTTCCTCGTCCCCGGCCGGGCCGCCTACGCCGGCCAGGTGCCCCGGCTGTTCTCCGCGACCCTGCGGGAGAACCTGCTGCTCGGCCTGCTGACCGGCAGGGCCACGGGCGACGACGAGGCGCGGCGGGCGCTGGAACTGGCGGCGTTCGAGCGGGACCTGGCCGCGATGCCGGACGGGCTGGGCACGGTCGTCGGGCCGCGCGGCACACGGCTGTCCGGCGGCCAGGCGCAGCGGGCCACCGTCGCCCGCGCGCTCGTGCGCGAGCCCGACCTGCTGGTGGTGGACGACGTGTCGTCCGCGCTGGACGTCGAGACCGAGCGGCTGCTGTGGGAGCGGATCGCCGGGCGCGGGCCCGGGACGGTCCTGGTCGTCTCGCATCGGCAGGCCGCGCTCGAGCGCGCCGACCAGGTGATCGTCCTGGACCGGGGGCGCGTCGCCGGGCGCGGGCCGCTCGGCGAACTGCTGACGACGTGCCCGGAGATGCGGCGGCTGTGGCACGCCGAACGGTTCGCCGAGGCGGAGGAGCAGGCGGGCGACTGAGGCCCGGCCGGGCCAGGTGATCAGCCCGGCCGGGCCGGTGGGCGGGGTGGCGGGGAGCGGAGCAGGTCTGGGGCTGGGGCACCATAGAGCTGTGACACCAAGCACCACAGAGGTCGCGGAGCTCGCCGGACTCGTCGCCGAGGGCGGGGTGGCGGTGCTCAGCGGGGCCGGCCTGTCGACCGAGTCGGGGATCCCCGACTACCGGGGCGTGACGGGCCGGGCCCGGCGGGCGGACCCGATGACGTACCAGCGGTTCGTCGGCAGCGCGGAGGCGCGGCGGCGCTACTGGGCGCGCAGCCACGTCGGCTGGCGGCAGATCGGCCTGGCGCGCCCCAACGACGGGCACCGGGCCGTGGCCGAGCTGGAGCGGCGCGGCCTGTTGACCGGCATCGTCACCCAGAACGTGGACGGCCTGCACCAGGCGGCCGGCGCGCGCGGAGTGATCGAGCTGCACGGCGGGCTCGACCGCGTGGTCTGCCTGTCGTGCCGGGAGCGCACCTCCCGCGCCGAGCTGGAGCGCCGGCTGCGCGCGGCCAACCCCGCCTGGGAGGCCGGCAGCCGGCCCGGCCCCATCGGCGGGAGCGACCCCGACAACCGGATCAACCCCGACGGCGACGCCGTGCTCACCGACGAGCAGGTCGCCGGCTTCCAGGTGGTCGACTGCACCGGCTGCGGCGGGCTGCTCAAGCCCGACGTGGTGTTCTTCGGCGAGAACGTGCCCAAGCCGCGCGTGGACGAATGCTTCTCCGTCGTGGGCGGGGCACGGGCGCTGCTCGTGCTCGGGTCGTCGCTGGCGGTCAGGTCGGGGCTGCGGTTCGTCACCAGGGCGGCCGCGCTCGGCCTGCCCATCGCGATCGTCAACCAGGGCCCGACCGGCGGCGACGCCGACGCCGCCCTCACCCTGAACGCCCCGCTCGGCCCCACCCTGACCGCCCTCACCACCAGCCTCACCACCCGGTTCGGCACCGGCGGCGGCGAGCGTACGGTCGCGGCCGGGGCAGAATAGGGCGCATGCCTCCTCGTTCCTGCCCCTGCGGCCTGCCCGCCCCCTACCAGGACTGCTGCGGCAGGCTGCACCGGGGAGAGGCGGCGGCCACCACGGCCGAGCAGCTCATGCGCTCCCGCTTCAGCGCGTTCGGCGTGGGCGACGAGCCCTACCTGCTGCGCACCTGGCACCCCTCCACCCGCCCGCCCCGGGTCGGCCTGGACAAGCGGGTGCGGTGGGTGCGGCTCGAGGTGCTGGAGAGCACCGGCGGCAGCGTCGTGCACACCGAGGGCACGGTCCGCTTCCGCGCCCACTACCTCGACCGCGGCGATCCGGGCGAGGTGGAGGAGAACAGCCGGTTCGTCCGCGCCGAGGGCCGCTGGGTCTACACCGGCCCGGTCTGAGCGACGGGCTTGCGGGCCACCGCCCCGACGAACGTGTGGTACGTGATCCCGGGCTCGGCCGTGTCCTCCGAGTCCGGACGCCACTCCGGCAGCGGCACCAGCCCCGGCTCCAGCAGCTCCAGCCCGTCGAAATAGGCCAGGATCTCCTCCCGCGTGCGCCACCGCCCCGTCCCCAGCGTCTCGTTGAAGATCCGCTCGGCCGTGAACGCCTGCTTGGACACCTCAGGAAGGGCCGGGCCCGGGTTGTGGAAGTGGGAGAGCGCCAGGTAGCTGCCGGGCGGCAGGTGGCCCATCATGCGGGCGGCGATCCCGGCCGGGTCCTCGTCGTCGGCCAGGTGGTGCAGGATCGCGAACATCAGCAGCCCCACCGGCCGCGAGAAGTCGAGGAGCCGCCGGACCTCGGGATGGCCGACGATCGCGTCCGGGTCTCTCAGGTCGGCCTTCACGACCGTGGTGGTCTCGTCCACGGCGAGCAGCGCCCGGCCGTGGACCAGCACGACCGGGTCGTTGTCGACGTAGACCACCCGGGTGCCGCCGGCGGCGGACTGGGCGATCTCGTGGACGTTGCCCAGCGTCGGCAGCCCCGAGCCGATGTCCAGGAACTGGCGGATGCCCGCCTCCGCCGCCAGGAAACGGACCACCCGCCCGAGGAACTCCCGGTTGGCCCGCGCGGACTCGGGCGCGTCCGGGGCGATCTGCAGGGCGAGTTGCGCCATGCGCCGGTCGGCCTCGTAGTTGTCCTTGCCACCGAGCATGAAGTCATAGACGCGGGAGATGTTGGGCTTGGTGGTGTCGACCCCTCGTGGCGCCTGCTCTCGCTCGCCGCCGGCCACGTTGTCGGCCCTGTTGTCAGCCGCGCCGTCGGCCCTGTTGTCGGCCACTGTGGGCTCCTTCGGGTACGCCGATTCGCATGATCGTACTGCGGATATGCTGAAATGTCGGGTATTCGGCAGCAATCGCGCGACACGATGGACAGGCTCAGGCCGAATCGCGGATGACCAGCTCGGTGGGCAGTATCACGGGCTCGACGTGACCGGCCCCGTCGATGAGCGCCAGCAGCAGCCGGACCGTCTCCTGCGCCATCTCCGCCAGCGGCTGCCGGATCGTCGTCAGCGGCGGATGCGTCGACAGCGCCACGGGTGAGTCGTCGAAGCCGCCCACCGCCACGTCGTCGGGCACGCGCCGCCCGGCCGCCCGCAACGCGGCCAGCGCCCCCGCCGCCATCAGGTCGGAGGCCACGAACACGGCGTCGATGTCGGGCGTGCGCCCGAGCAGCTCGGTCATCGCCCGCTCGCCGCTGGCCTGTGTCCAGTCACCGTGGGCGATCAGCTTCGAGGTCGCCTTGCGCCCGAGCACGTCGGCGAACCCTTCGAGCCGCTGGATGCCGCCCGGCGTGTCCATCGGCCCGGTGATCATGGCGATGCGCCTGCGGCCGAGGCCGACGAAGTATTCGGTCATCTGGCGGGCGCCGAGGCGCTCGTCGGCGGCGGCGTACGGGATGACGGTCTCGCGGCCGATGACCGCGCCGCAGGAGACGGCGGGCGGGCCGGTGCGCAGGGCGTCGAGCAGCGGGTCGCCCGCGTGCGTCGAGACCAGCAGCACGCCGTCGGCGTGGCCGCCGCGCACGTAGCGCACCACCCGCTCGCGGTCGCCCTCGTCACCCGCCAGCATCATCACCAGCGACAGGTCGCGCTCGGCCAGCATCCGGATGGACACCCGGATGAGCGTGCTGTAGTTGGGGTCCTCGAACAGCTTCTCGTGCGGCTCCGACAGGACCATGACGATCGAGCCCGTACGCTGCGTGACCAGGCTGCGGGCGGCGCGGTTGACCACGTAACCGGTTTCCGAGATGGCCCTCTCGATGGCCACGCGCGCCGCCGGGCTCACGTATTTGTCCCCGTTGAGCAGGCGGGACACCGTGCCGCGGGACACGCCCGCGGCGGCGGCGACATCGTGGATCGTTGGGCGCTTCATTTGACGGCTCCGGAGGACAGGTCGGTCTTCCAGTATCGCTGCATCGTGAGGAAGAGCGCGATCAACGGCACGATCGACAGCAGCGCGCCCGTCAGGATCAGGTTGTAGAGCGAGGGCTGGTTCGCCCCGGCGGCCAGCAGCGTGTACAGGCCGACCGTGAGCGGGAACTTGCCGTCGTCGCCGAGCATGATGAACGGCAGCAGGAAGTTGTTCCAGATCGCCACGAACTGGAACAGGAAGATCGTCACCATGCCCGGCACCATCAGCGGTATCGCCACCCGCGCCATCAGGTGCCACTCGCCGGCCCCGTCGATCCGCCCCGCCTCCAGCAGGGAGTCGGGGATGGCCGCGGCGGCGTAGATGCGGGCCAGATAGATGCTGTACGGGTGCAGGATCTGCGGCAGCAGGACCGCCCAGTACGAGTCCGCCAGCCCGATCTTGGAGAACAGCAGGTACTGCGGGATCGCCAGCACCACGGCCGGCACCAGGATGCCGCCGATGAGCAGGTTGAAGATCACGTCCCGGCCGGGGAAGCGGTATTTCGCCAGCGTGTAGCCGGAGATCGCCGAGACCACGGTGGACAGCAGCGCGCCGCCGCCCGCGTAGATCAGCGTGTTGCCGGCCCAGAGCCAGAACACGCCGTCCCGGTAGGCGAACAGCTCGGCGATGTTGTCCAGGAAACCGGTTCCGAAGGACAGCGTCGAGGTGCTGAACAGCTCGCCCGGCGACTTGGTGGCCGCGATCAGCACCCAGAGCACCGGGAACAGGCAGTAGATCGCGCCGATGAGCAGCAGCGCCGTCGGCACCACGCCGATCGTGCCGCCCGCGCCCGGCCGGGCCCGCCGATGTGCGGTGGTGGCGGCTTTGTCACCGGTGACCGTGGCCATCAGCCCTCCCCGAAGGCGCGGTTGCGGACCACGCGCAGGAATCCGAACGACAGGACGAGTGAGATCGCGGCGATGACGATCGAGGTGGCGGCGGCCGAGTACAGGTCACCGGTGACGAACGCGTCGCGGTAGACCTTCATGAGCGGGCTCCAGGTGGAGCTGATCGTGTTGGTCAGCGGGCGCAGGGTGGTGGGCTCGGTGAACACCTGGATCGTCGCGATGATCGAGAACACCGTGGTCAGGATGATCGCCGGGGTCAGGATCGGGATCTTGACGCGCAGCGCGATCTGCAGCTCGGAGGCGCCGTCGAGGCGGGCGGCCTCGTACAGGTCGCGGGGGATCGCGCGGAGCGTGGTGTAGAGCACGAGCATGTTGAAGCCGACCCCGCCCCACACCGCCACGTTCGCCATCGAGTACGTGACGGTGGTGGCGCCCAGGAAGTCGACGTCCAGGATCGCCGTGAACGGGCTGAGCGAGGGCAGGTAGAGAAAGCCCCACAGCAGGGTGGCCGCCACGCCCGGCACCGCGTACGGCAGGAAGATCGCGATCCGGGAGAACCGGGCCAGCCGCACCCGCGCCGTGTCCAGCAGCAGCGCGAACAGCAGCGCCAGCCCCAGCATCACGGCCAGCACCAGCGCTCCGTAGCCGAGCACGCGCAGCCATCCGTGCCACAGTTCGGAATCGGAGAGGGCGGCGGCGAAGTTCTCGAACCCGACGAACACCTCCCGGCGCGCCCCCCTGCCCAGCCCCAGCCCCGAGACCTTGGTACGGCGCATCGCCAGATGGACGGTGTAGCCGATGGGCACCGCGAGGAACAGCGTGAACAGCACGATCGCGGGGGTCAGGAACAGATACGGCCAGACCCCCCTCTCCGACCTTTTCACGAGGCGAGCTGGAAGCCGGACTTGCGCATGTCGGCGACGGTGGCGTCCTGCATGCCCTGCACGGCCTCGGAGAACGGGGTGCCGCTTTGCAGCGCCTTGTCGAAGCCGTCCTTGAACGCGTTGTAGGTCACGCCGACGTTCGGGCCGAAGGTGAAGCCGCGGGCTCCGGCGGACACGGCCGCGGCCTGCTGCCAGAAGTCGGGCTGGTTGGCGAAGTAGTCGGGCGCCGCGCCGAGCGCGGACTGCGCCTTGGTGGCGGCCGGGTAGATCGCGGCCTCCTTGACCAGCAGGTCGATGGCGGCCGGGTCGGTGTTGAGCCAGGTGGCGAACTGCGCGGCGGCGGCCTTGTTCGGCGTCTTGGCCGACACGGCGGTGGAGGAGCCGCCCCAGAAGCCGCTGAAGCTCTCGCCGGCGTTCCACTGCGGCAGCGGCGCCGCCGCCCACTTGCCCTTGGCCTTGGGCGCGTTGCTCGACAGCACGCCCGGCGCCCACACCGCGGACGGCCAGGTCAGCAGCTTGCCGTCGTTGAGCGCCTTGTTCCACTCGGGCGTGAAGTACGGCATGTCGTCGATCACGCCCTCCTTGACCAGCCCGCCCCAGAAGTCGGCGACCTTCTTGGTGGGCTCGTCGGCGATGTTCACCTTCCACGACTCGCCGCTGATCGACCACCACTGCGCCCCGGCCTGCTGCGCCAGACCTGTGAACGCTCCCGGGTCCTTGCTGGAGAACGTCCCGAGGTACGCCTTCGGATCCTTCTCGCGCAGTTGTCTGGCCGCGTCGCCGTACTCCTGCCAGGTCGCCGGCACCTTGAGCCCGTGCTTGTCGAACAGGTCCTTGCGGTAGAAGAGCATCATCGGGCCGCTGTCCTGCGGGATGCCGTAGACGGCGTCGGTGCCCAGCGTCACCAGGCCCCACAGGCCCTCGGTGAACTCGCCCTTGATCGAGGCGGTCTCGGCCTTGAGGTCGGCCACCGCGTCGGCGGCGATGAACGACGGCAGGTGCTGATACTCGGCCTGTACCAGGTCGGGCGGGTTGCCGGCCTTGGCGGCGGTGAGGAACTTGGCCGAGGCGTCGTCGCCGCCGGCCTGCTTGCTGACCGTCACCTGGATGTCCGGGTGGGCCTGGTTCCAGACCGCGGCGATCTTGTCCATGTTGGGGGCCCAGGTCCAGTACGTGAGCTTGACCGGTCCCTGGGCGGCGGCGGTGGTGCTCGGCGCCGCCTCGGGGCTCTCGGCGGGCTCGGTGGACCCGCAGCTCGCGAGGGTGGCCGTGAGTGCGACGGCCAGGGCTGCTCCAAGGCGGTTGGCGCGCATGCGTACCTCCAGAAGGTTCTGTGAACGTGCACAGAGTGGAACAGGGCCGAAACGGCCGTCAAGGGGTCGTTACGTTCTCGTTAACGTCCCAGCGTCAGCAACGAATTGCTGGCCGATGGTTCCCTGCGGGGCCTGGTGCGCATTACTGTGCACGTTCACAGAAGCTTTTCTAGGGGGATGGATGTATCCGGAGCGTCCTGCCGGTATCGCCTATGGCGGGGACTACAACCCCGAGCAGTGGCCGCGCGAGGTCCTGGAAGAGGACGTGGTCCTCATGCGCGAGGCCGGGGTCAACCTGGTCAGCCTGGGCATGTTCTCGTGGGCGCTGATGGAGCCCGGGCCGGGGCGCTACGCGTTCGGCTGGCTGGACGAGATCATCGACCGCCTGCACGAGGGGGGCGTGGCCGTCGGCCTGGCCACGCCGACCGCCGCCCCGCCGGCCTGGTTCGTCGCCCGGCACCCCGACGTGCTGCCGGTGACCAGGGAGGGCCGGCGGATCGGGTTCGGCGGCCGGCAGAGCGCCTGCTCCAGCGCGCCGGCCTTCCGTGAGGCGACCGCCGGCCTGGTGCGCGCGATGGGCGAGCACTACCGCGACCATCCGGCCGTCGTGATGTGGCACGTGCACAACGAGTACGGCGCCCCGCTCGGCGAGTGCTACTGCGAGCACAGTGTGACCGCCTGGCGGGACTGGCTCCGCCACACCTATCGCGACCTCTCGGCCTTGAACGAGGCCTGGGGCACCACCTTCTGGGGCCAGACCTACACCGACTGGTCCGAGATCGACGCCCCCCGCGCCAACCACACGGTCATCAACCCCGCCCAGAGCCTCGACTACGCCCGCTTCAGCGACGGCCAGCACCGCGAGCACTACGCGCTCCAGCGCGACATCCTGCGCGAACTCGCCCCCGGCGTGCCGGTGACCACGAACTTCGCCGGCACCGTCAACTGCAAGTCCGCCGACCTGTGGCAGTGGGCCCGGGAGCTGGACGTGGTCGCCAACGACCACTACCTCAAGGCCGAGCGGCCGGACAACCACATCGACCTGGCCATGTCCGCCGACCTGGCACGGTCGGTGGCGGGCGGCGCGCCCTGGATGCTGATGGAGCACTCGGCGGGGGCGGTCAACTGGCAGCCGCGCAACATCGCCAAGCGGCCCGGCGAGATGCGCCGCAACAGCCTGGCGCACGTGGCCCGCGGCTCCGACAGCGTGCTGTTCTTCCAGTGGCGGGCCTCGCGGTTCGGGGCCGAGAAGTTCCACTCGGGGCTGGTGCCGCACGCCGGCACGGACTCCGAGCAGTGGCGCGAGGTCGTGCGGCTCGGCGCGGACCTGCGCGCGCTCGCCGGGGTGCGCGGGTCGCGGGTGGGGGCCGAGGTGGCGATCGTGTGGGACTGGGAGTCGTACTGGGCGCTGGAGCTGGACTGGCGGCCGTCGGTGGACCTGACGTTCAGGGAGCGGGTGGACGCCTTCTACGAGGCGCTGTGGCGGGAGCATGTGACGGTGGACTTCGTCCACCCTTCCTCCGATATTTCGGGATATCGGGTGGTGGTGGCGCCCAGCTCGTACCTGCTGACCGAGGCGTCCGCCAAGAACCTGCACCGGTACGTCGAAGCAGGCGGCAACCTGCTCGTGTCGTACTTCTCCGGCATCGTCGACGAGCACGACACCGTGCACCCCGGCGCCCACCCCGGCGCGCTGCGCGAGCTGCTCGGCCTGTCGATCGAGGAGTTCCACCCGCTGCGCGAGCACGAGACGGTGACGCTGGCCGGCGGCGAGCGCGCCCGCGTCTGGTCCGAGCGGGTCCGCCCGGCGGGGGCGCGCGCCGTACGGGACTTCGCCGACGGGCCCGACGCCGGGCATCCCGCCTTCACCCGCCACGACCTCGGCGCCGGCACCGCCTGGTACCTGGCCACCGCCCCCGTCACCGGCCTGCGCGACCTGCTCGCGCAGGTGCTCGACCACGCGAACGTGTCCCGTCCGCGCGGCCTCCCCGAGACCCTCGAACTGGTGCGCAGGGGCGGCCACGTCTTCCTGATCAACCACGGCGAGGAGCCCGTCACCGTCGAGGGGGTGAGCGGCACGAGCGTGTTCGACGGAGTGCGCCACGACGGGCCGGTCACCGTCGCGCCGGGCGCGGTCACCGTCGTCGTGGCATCCCCCCACCCCTAGGGAGACCCCGATGAAACGCATCCTGACCGCGCTGCTGTTACTCGCCGCCGTCCTGGTCGCGCAGCAGCCGGCGCACGCCCACGCCCGACTGCCGATCAGGGGCGCCGACATCTCCAGCCTGGCCAAGTCGGAGGCGTACGGCGGCGTCTACCGCGACGCCCGCGGGCGCAGAGGCGACGCGCTGCGCATCCTGTCGCAGGCGGGCCTCAACTACATCAGGCTCAAGGTCTGGGTGAACCCGGCCGACGGCTACAACACCAAGACCCAGGTGCTCGCGGTGGCCAGGCGGGCCAAGGCGCAGGGCATGAAGCTGCTGGTCGACTTCCACTACTCCGACACCTGGGCCGACCCCGGCAAGCAGTTCAAGCCGGCCGCCTGGGAGGCGCTGCCGTTCGAGCGGCTCACGCGGGCCGTGTACGACCACACGTACGACGTGCTCAACGCCCTGCGCCGGCAGGGCACCACGGCCGACATGGTGCAGATCGGCAACGAGATCAACGGCGGCCTGCTCTGGCCCGACGGCTCCAACGCGAACTGGCCCAACACGGCCGCGCTGCTGAACGCCGGCTTCGACGCGGCCAAGAGGGTGTCCCGCTCGACCAAGGTCGTGCTGCACCTGGCCAACGGCGGCGACAACGGCCTGTACCGGTGGTGGTTCGACAACGCGAACACCCACGGCATCCGGTACGACGTCATCGGCCTGTCGTACTACGGCTACTGGCACGGCACGCTGGAGGCCTTCCAGGCCAACATCAACGACGTGGCCACCCGGTACCGCAGGCCCGTGGTCGTGGTGGAGACCGCCTACCCGTTCACGACGGCCGACGACGACGCCTGGGAGAACATCATCACCTCGCCCGAGCCGTACCCCGGCTACCAGGCCACCCCGGAGGGACAGTCCGCGATGCTCACCCGGGTCGCCGACATCGTCCGCGCCGTGCCGGACGGCCTGGGCCTCGGCCTGTTCACCTGGGAGGCCACCTGGACCGGCGTCAAGGGCAACGGCTGGGACCCGGCCGACCCGACGACCGGCAACGGCTGGGAGAACCAGGCGTTGTTCGACTACGACGACCGTGCCCTCCCGGCGATGAAGGTCCTCGGCCACCTCTGACCGAAGCCCCGGGCAAGGCCACCCCCGCCCGGCCGCTTCGGGCGGGGGCCGCCTCACGCACGGTCACGCGAGGTCAGCGCCTACCGTTGGACCTGGACGGGATCGCGATCCCGGAAGGCGCGGTCGTCTACATGTGCGGGCCCGTGCCGTTCATGCGGGCCGCCCGCACCCGGCTCATCGCGGCCGGGGTCGCGCCGCGCGACATCCACTACGAGGTCTTCGGCCCCGACCTGTGGCTGGGCGCGGCCTGACCCGGAACCGCCGCGCGATGACGGCCGGGGACTGGGGATCGCGTGCCGGGTTCTGCATGATGAACGCATGACGATCGACGAACTGCTCACCACCACCCGCAGCGTGCGCAAGCGCCTCGACCTCACCCGCCCCGTCCCGATGGAGCTGGTACGGGAGTGCCTGGAGATCGCCCTCCAGGCCCCCACCGGCGGGAACCGGCAGGGCTGGCACTGGATCGTGGTGACCGACCCCGAGCTGCGCAAGGTCATCGGCGGCTACTACGAGCGCTCGTGGCGCGGCTACTACGAGTCCGGCTCCTCCGCCACGTCGATGTTCAAGGACGACCCAGTGCGGGCGGCGGCCCAGCACCGCGTGTCCGACAGCGCCACCTACCTGGCCGAGCACATGCACGAGGTGCCCGTCCTGGTGATCGGCTGCCTCAGGGTCGGGGACGGCCTGCCCCCGGGCAGCCAGGCGGGGCTGTGGGGCTCGCTGCTGCCGGCCGCCTGGAGCTACATGCTGGCCGCCCGCGCCCGGGGGCTCGGCAGCGCGTGGACCACGCTGCACCTGGCGTACGAGAGCGAGGTCGCCGAGCTGCTCGGCATCCCCGCCGACGTCCGGCAGGGGGTGCTGCTGCCGACCGCGTACTACACCGGCGAGACCTTCAGGCCCGCCGCCCGGCAACCGCTGGACGAGGTGCTCCACGTCGATCACTGGTAACGCCCGCGCGGCGGGCGCACAGTGGAGGTCACGACCGACGAGAGGGAGGACCCGTGATCTCCTTGCCGCCGCTGCCGACGTCGCTGGTCGGCAGCTACGCCCAGCCCGACTGGCTGATCGACCGGGCCAGACTGGCCGATCGGTTCCCGCCGCGCGTGCGGGCGAAAGAGCTGTGGCGGGTCCCGCCCGACCTGCTCGCCCAGGCCCAGGACGACGCCACCGAGCTGGCGATCAGGGCCCAGGAGCGCGCCGGGCTGGACATCGTCACCGACGGGGAGATCCGCCGCGAGAGCTACTCCAACCACTTCGCCACCGCCCTGGAGGGCGTCGACGTGGACAACCCGGGCACGGCTCTCGACCGCAGCGGCCATCCGAACCCGGTCCCGCGCATCACCGGCCCGATCCGCCGCCCCAGCCCGGTCGAGGTCGCCGACCTGCGGTTCCTGCGCGCCCACACCGGGCGAGTGGTGAAGATGACGGTGCCGGGGCCGTTCACGATGAGCCAGCAGGCGCAGAACGAGCACTATCCGGACGCCGAGGCGGCCGCGATGGACTACGCGGCGGCGGTCAACGCCGAGATCCGCGACCTGTTCGCCGCCGGGGCCGACATCGTGCAGATCGACGAGCCGTACATGCAGGCCAGGCCGGACGCGGCGCGCGCCTACGGGCTGGCCGCGCTGAACGCCGCGCTCGACGGCGTCACCGGCCTGACGGCCGTGCACATCTGCTTCGGGTACGCCGCGATCATCCACGAGCGGCCGGAGGCGTACTCGTTCCTGCCGGAGCTGGCCGGCTGCCCGGTGCGGCAGGTGTCGATCGAGACCGCGCAGTCCGGGCTGGACCTGGGTGTGCTGTCGGACCTGAAGGACAAGACGATCATCCTCGGGGTGATCGACCTGTCCACACCCGACGTCGAGCCGGTCGAGGTGGTGGCGGAGCGGGTGCGCAGGGCGTTCGACCGGGTGCCGCCCGAGCGGATCGTCATCGCCACCGACTGCGGGATGAAGTATCTCCCCAGGGCGTCGGCCGAGGGCAAAATGCGGGCCATGGCCGGGGCGGCGCGGCTGCTGCGCGGCGAGCTGGGCCTGTCATGAAATTTCCGCATCTTTCCTCGCCCACCCTGGGCGCCCGCAATTAGGATCATCGCGCTGACCCCCTGATCCACCGCGAGGAGCCGACAGTGCCCGAAAGCGAGCAGGAAAGCGCACCAGGCGGGATCGACACCACCAAACCCAGTGTCTCCCGTGTCTACGACTACATGCTCGGCGGCAAGGACAACTACGAGATCGACCGCCAGGTCGCCGCGGCGGTGCTCAAGATCGCGCCGGACGCGCCCCAGGCCGCCCAGGCCAACCGGGAGTTCCTGCGGCGCACGGTACGCCACCTGGCCGCCGAGGCGGGCATCCGGCAGTTCCTGGACATCGGCTCCGGCCTGCCCACACAGGGCAACGTGCACGAGATCGCCCAGTCGGTCAGCCCCGGCGCCCACGTCGTGTACGTCGACCACGACCCGATCGTCCTCGTCCACGGCCGCGCCCTGCTCGCCGTGGACGAGACCACCACGATCGTCAACGCCGACGTCCGCGACCCGGACGCGATCATCGGTGACCCGAAGACCCGTGCCCTCATCGACTTCGAGGAGCCGGTCGGGCTGCTGATGTTCGGGATCCTGCACCACCTGGCCGACGACGAGAACCCGGGGAGCGTCCTGGGGCGGCTCGTCGAACCGCTCGCGTCCGGCAGCCATGTGGTCATCTCGCACTTCCACAACCCGGGGGAGGCGCTGCCCGAGGTGTCGGAGCAGGCGTACACGGCGGAGCGGCTCTTCAACGAGCACCTCGGCACCGGGCGGTGGCGCACCCGGGAGCAGATCCTCGCCTACTTCGACGGGCTCGAGCTGGTGGAGCCTGGGCTGGTGCCGCTGCCGGAGTGGCGGGCCGACTCCGCGGACCACGCCACCCCGGGGATCACCTACCACACCTTCGTCGGCGGCGTCGGCCGCAAACCCTGACCCCCCCGTACTCCGGCTGGGGTTCCTTTGGGGGAAGGGGGATGGGGTGGCGTGGGCTGCAGGCCGCGACCCCCCCCCGTGCTCCGGCTGGGGTTCCACGAGGGGGCGCGGCCGGCGGTCGTGGTCCTCCCTGATGCCGGTCAGGTGGGGAGTTTGTTGGTGGCGACCACGTCGCGGTACCAGTGGGCGCTGTCCTTCCAGGTGCGGGCCAGCGTGTCGTGGTCCACGCGGACGATGCCGAAGCGCTTGGCGTACCCGTGCGCCCACTCGAAGTTGTCCATCAGCGACCACACGAAGTACCCTCGCACGTCCGCCCCGGCCGCGATCGCCTCGGTCACGGCCGTCAGGTGGCGGTGCAGGTAGTCCACGCGCCGCTCGTCGCGGACGCGGCCGTCGGGGTCCACCTCGTCGGGGAACGCGGCGCCGTTCTCGGTGATCATCAGGGGCAGGTCCGGGTAGTCGCGGTGCAGGCGCACCAGCAGCTCGGTCAGGCCGGTCTCGTCGATGTTCCAGCCCATCTCCGTGTACGGCCCCGGCTGCCGCACGAACTCCACGTCCTCGCAGGCGATCCACGGCGAGGCGGCCCCGTCCTGGTGCCCGTCGGCGGTCTCCCTCGTGCTGGCGCCGTCCCACTGGCGTACCAGCGTGGGGTTGTAGTAGTTCACCCCCAGCACGTCCAGCGGCTGACAGGCGGTCGCCTCGTCGCCGTCGCGCACGAACGACCAGTCGGTCACCGAGGCGGTGTCGGCGATCAGGTCGCGCGGGTAGGCGCCCTCCAGCATCGGGCCGAGGAAGGCCCGGTTGGACAGCGCGTCCGCGCGCCGCACCGCGTCGGCGTCGCGCTCGGACACGCCGCGCACGTGGTGCAGGTTGAGCGTCACCGACATCTGGGCGTCCCGGGCGGCGGTCGAGCGCAGCGCCTGGACGGCCAGACCGTGGCCGAGGTTCAGGTGGTGTACGGCGGCCAGCGCGTCGGCGGGCTCGGTCCTGGCCGGGGCGTGCACGCCGGAGGCGTAGCCGAGGTAGGCCGAGCACCACGGCTCGTTCAGGGTGATCCAGGTCGCCACGCGGTCGCCGAGCGCCTGGCCCATGAGCCGGGCGTACTCGCCGAAGCGCAGCGCGGTGTCACGGTGCGGCCAGCCGCCCGCGTCCTCCAGCTCCTGCGGCAGGTCCCAGTGGTAGAGCGTGGCGACGGGCGCGATGTTCCTGGCCAGCAGGCCGTCCACCAGCCGGTGGTAGAAGTCCACGCCCGGCCGGTTGAGCGGGCCGCTCCCGCCCGGCTGCACGCGCGGCCAGGAGATGGAGAACCGGTACGCGCCCACGCCCAGCGCGGACAGGATGTCGAGGTCCTCCTCCAGCCGGTGGTAGTGGTCGCAGGCCACGTCGCCGGTGTCGCCGTTGGTGACCAGCCCCGGGGTGTGGGAGAAGGTGTCCCAGATCGAGGGGCCGCGGCCGTCCTCGTTCCAGGCGCCCTCGACCTGGTAGGCGGCGGTGGCGGTGCCCCACAGGAAATTGTCGGGGAAAGTAGGCAATGTCACTCCTCGGCGCTCAGGATGATCTCGATGTGGTCGGTGTCGGGTGCGGCGGCGCCGCGCACGCCGGCGCAGCGCAGGTTCCAGGGGGCGGGCGCGCCCTCGATCCGGCGGGCGCCGACGCGCCCGCCCTCGCGGGACACCTCGAACACCGCTGCGGTGGAGCCGTCCAGCGCGGGCACGGTCACGGTACGGGCGGCGCCGTCGGGCAGCTCGTAGACCTCGAGGGTGACGCCGTCGGCGTAGTCGTAGTCGGGCCGGTCCTCGCGGGCCCCGGTCGCGATCACCGCGCCCGGCCGCACCAGCAGCGGCAGGCTGTCGAACCCGTGCCGCTCGGTACGCCAGCCCGGCCCGCTCACCGTCTCCCCGTCGAGCAGCCGCGTCCACACACCCTCGGGCACGTAGTACGAGATGGCGCCGTCGGCCGACAGCACCGGCGCCACCAGCAGGTCGGACCCGAGCATGTACTGGGCGTCCAGGTGGTCGCAGGCCCGGTCCCCGGGGAAGGCGAGCTGCATCGCCCGCATCATCGGCAGCCCCTCGGCCGTGGCCTGCACGGCGGCCCCGTACAGGTACGGCATCAGCCGCGCCTTCAGCCGCGTGAACGAGCGCAGCACATCCACCGACTCCTCGTCGAACAGCCACGGCACCCGGTAGGAGCCGCTCCCGTGCAGCCGGCTGTGCGACGACAGCAGCCCGAAGGCCACCCACCGCTTGAACACCGCGGGGTCGGGCCGCCCCTCGAACCCGCCGATGTCGTGGCTCCAGAACCCGAAGCCGGCCAGGCCCAGGGACAGCCCGCCGCGCAGCGACTCGGCCATCGCCTCGAACGTCGACTCGCAGTCGCCGCCCCAGTGCACCGGCAGCCGCTGCCCGCCGGTCGTGGCCGAGCGCGCGAACAGCACGGCCTCGCCCTCGCCGCGCCGCTCGGTCAGCACGTCGTGCACGGTCTGGTTGTAGACCAGGCTGTAGTAGTTGTGCATGCGCTCGGGGTCGGAGCCGTCGGCGTAGACGACGTCGGTCGGGATGCGCTCGCCGAAGTCGGTCTTGAACGCGTCCACGCCCATGTCGAGCAGCCCGCGCAGCTTGCCCGCGTACCACTCGCGGGCGGCCGGCGAGGTGAAGTCCACCAGCGCCCGGCCCGCCTGCCAGTGGTCGTCCTGCCAGACCGTCCCGTCCGGGCGGCGCAGCAGGTGCCCGGCCGCGGCGCCCTCGTCGTACAGCGCCGACGCCTGGCCGATGTACGGGTTGATCCACAGGCACACCCGCAGCCCGCGCTCCTTGAGCCGCCGCAGCATGCCCTCGGGGTCGGGGAACACCTCCGGGTCCCACTCGAAGTCGCACCAGCGGAACTGCCGCATCCAGAAGCAGTCGAAGTGGAACACGCTCAGCGGCAGGTCCCGCTCGGCCATCCCGTCCACGAACGACGTCACCGTCGCCTCGTCGTAGTCGGTGGTGAACGAGGTGGACAGCCACAGGCCGAACGACCACGCGGGCGGCAGCGCCGGGCGGCCGGTCAGCGCGGTGTAGCGGCGCAGGATCTCGGCGGGCGTCGGCCCGTGGACGATCAGGTATTCCAGGTCGTGGCCCTCGACGCTGAACTGCACCCGTGACACGGTCTCCGAGCCGACCTCGAACGACACCCGGCCCGGATGGTTGACGAAGACGCCGTAGCCCCGGTTGGTGAGGTAGAAGGGGACGTTCTTGTAGGCGATCTCGCTGCTGGTGCCGCCGTCCTCGTTCCAGATGTCGACGGCCTGGCCGTTGCGGACCAGCGGGCCGAAGCGCTCGCCGAGGCCGTACACGAGCTCGCCGGCGCCGAGCCGGAGCTGCTCCACCATGAAGTGCCGCGACCCGGCGTCGTGCATGACGCCCAGGCTCTTGCCGGAGCTGCGGGTCAGCTCGCGGCCGTCCGCGCTGAACGTCATGTCCCACGGCGCGTCCCTGCGCACCCGCACGGTCAGCCCGCCGCTGGTCAGGCTCGCCTCCTCGCCGTCCAGGGCGACCTTCACGCCGGGATCGCCGTCGTGCACCGCGAAGGCGGGGGCGTCCGGCACGGACCCGGCGAGGTGCACCGTGCGCACGCGGATCACGTCGGGCATCGGCGACGACAGGTCCACGGTGATGACCGGCCCGTCGATGGTGTTGCCGCGGCGGGTGATCTCCCGCGTCGGGGCGAGGATCCGCAGCGAGGCGGCGTTCGCGGTGACGTCGTACGCCGCGGTGGCGTAGTCGCCCCGCACGCCGGGGCGCATCCGCCAGTAGCCGTCTTTGAACTTCATGCCCATCCGTTCTTGAGGTCGTGCGGTCAGCCCTTGACGCTGCCGGCCACGAGGTCGAGCCGCCAGAAACGCTGCAGGAACAGGAACAGCGCGATGATCGGGATGACCGACAGCAGCGACCCGCTGATCACCAGCGTGTACAGCGCGGGCTGTGAGGCCCCCCGGTTGAGCAGCGAGTAGAGCCCCACGGTCAGCGGGAAGAGGTCGTCGTTCGCGAGCATGATGTACGGCAGCAGGAAGTTGTTCCAGATGGCGATGAACTGCAGCAGGAACACCGTCACCAGCCCCGGTGTCATGATCGGCACCCCGACCGACCACAGCAGCCGGAACTCCCCGGCCCCGTCCACCCGCCCGGCCTCGAGGATCTCCTCCGGGATGGCCGCCTCGGCGTAGATGCGGCACAGGTAGATGCTGTACGGGCTGATCACGCTCGGCAGGATGACCGACCAGTAGGTGCCGACCAGGTTCATCTCCGACAGCAGCAGGTACTGCGGGATGGCCAGCGTGATCTGCGGCACCAGCACCCCGGCCAGCAGCGCCGCGAAGATCAGCCGCTGCCCGGCGAAGCGGTACTTGGCCAGCGCGTACCCGCAGGCGGCCGAGACCACCACGGTCAGGAACGCGCCGCCGCCGGCGTAGACGAGGCTGTTGAGCATCCAGAGCCAGAACCGGCCGTCGCCGTACGCGCTCAGCGCCGCGATGTTGCCGGTGAAGCCGCCGTTGAAGCTGGGCCAGCCGGAGAACGTGGTGAACAGCTCGTCGGAGGTCTTCGTGCTGGCGAACACCACCCACAGCAGGGGCAGCACCGCGTACAGGCCGCCCAGCGCCAGGATGAGCGTGGGGACGATCTTCATGCGCGCTCTCATCGCCCGCTCCTCACGCCGCGCACCCGGAAGACCGCGAGCGCCGCCAGCGACAGCAGCACCGTCGCGCCGGCCAGCAGCACCGAACTGGCCGCGCCCAGGTAGATGTCGTTGTCCACGAACGCCTGCTGGTAGATCCGCATCAGGGGCACCCAGTCCTGGGTGATCGTGTTGGTCATCGGCCGCAGCGTGGCCGGCTCGCTGAACACCTGCAGCATGCCGATCAGCGTGAAGACCGAGGTCATGGTCAGCGCGGGGCGCAGCAGCGGCACCTTGATCCGCAGCGCGATCCGCCACTCGCTCGCGCCGTCGAGGCGGGCGGCCTCGTACAGCTCCTTGGGGATGGCCCGCAGGGTGGTGTAGAGGACGACCATGTTGAACCCGACCGAGCCCCACACGGCGATGTTGGCCACCGAGAAGTAGATCGACAGGTCGCCGAAGAAGTCGGGCGCGTCCAGGCCGATCGCCTCGAAGCCGGCGCCGATCGGGCTGACCGCGGGCAGGTAGATGAAGCCCCACAGGAGGCTCGCGATCACGCCCGGCACCGCGTACGGCAGGAAGATCGTGATGCGTGAGGCCCGCTTGCCGCCGACCCTGGGGGCGTCGAGCAGCAGCGCGAACAGCAGGGCCAGGCCCATGGTGGCGGGCACCATGACCAGGCCGTAGCCGAGCATGCGCTGGGCGGCCTCGTACAGGGCCGAGTCCTGGACGGCCTCCAGGTAGTTCTCCAGCCCGATGAACACCTCGGTGCGGATGCCGAGCCCGGCGCCGCGCACCCGCATGGCGTGCAGGCTCAGCCAGAGCGCGTACCCGATCGGCACCAGGATGAAGACCACGAACAGGATGACGGCCGGCGCCGCCATCAGGTACGGCGCGCGCGTTCGCTTACCGGTCATTTGACCTGGTAGCCCTGCTTCTTCAGGTCGGCCACGCTCGCCTCCTGCACCTGGGTGGCCACGGCCGCGAGGTCGGCCTTGTCCTTGACCGCGGTGGGCAGCAGGTCCTCGAACCGGCCGTAGGTGACGTTCGTGTTCGGTCCCCAGCTACTGAAACCCCGCGCGCTCTGCGAGATCTGCGAGGCCGACTCGTAGTAGTCGGGCTGGCCCGTCATGTACTCGGGCGCGGCGCCGAGCCCGCCGGAGGTCTGGCCGAGCGTGGCGGCCGGGTAGAGACCGATCTCGACGAGCACCTTCAGCGCCTCCGGGTCGGTGCTCAGCCACCGGGCGAACTTCGCCGCCTGCGGCTTCTGCTTGGACGTCGCGCTCACGGCGGTGGACGAACCGCCCCAGAAGCCGGTGAGGTTCTCGCCCGCGCTCCACTGCGGCAGGGGCGCCATCTTCCACTTGCCCTTGCCCTTGGGCGCGACGCCCGCGAGGACGCCCGCGCCCCAGACCGCGCTCGGCCAGGCGATGATCGTGCCATCGTTCATCTGGCTGTTCCACTGCGGGGTGTACATCGGGTCGCCCAGCACGGCGCCCGACTTGACCAGCTCGCCCCAGAAGCTCAGCACCTTGCGGGTGGCCGGATCGTCGATGGCCACCTTCCAGGCGCCCTCCTCGTTCGTCCACCAGTTGGCCCCGGCCTGCTGCGCGAACCCGGCCACCCACCCGGCGTCGCCGGGCGAGAACGTGGTCAGGTAGCGCTTGGAGTCCTTCTCGCGCACCGTCTCCGCCAGCGCGCCGAACTCCTCCCAGGTCTTCGGCACCTCCAGGCCCATCTCCTCGAAGAGGTCGGCGCGGTAGAAGAGCATCATCGGGCCGACGTCCGCGGGCACGGCGTAGGTGCCGCCGCCGAACGAGGTCAGGTTCCAGGTGCCCTCGGGGAAGGCCGACTTGACGGGCGCGACGGCGCCGGTCAGGTCCTGCAGGGCGTTGTTGGTGATCAGGGTCGGCAGCGACTGGTACTCCGCCTGCAGCACGTCCGGCGCGTTGCCGGCCTTCACCGCGGTCAGGAACTTGGCGATCAGCTCGTCGCTGGCCGCCTGCCCGCTGAGCGTGACCTTCTGGGTGGGGTTCTTCTCGTTCCACAGGTCCACCACCCGCTGGATGTTCTCCGCCCAGCTCCAGAAGACCAGGTTGGCGGCGGCGTTCTCGTCGCCGGCGATGGGGGAGGGCGCGCCGGCGGCGCCGGGGTCGTCGGTGCCACAGCCGGCCAGGACGAGCGTGGCCGCCGACGAGACGAGGAACGTTCTTCTACGCAAGGTGCTCTACTCCAATGACGGGTTTCGGCGCGGCTCAGGACGCGCCGGGATGGGGACGGCCGGGATGGGGACGGCCGGGATGGGGACGGAGGGCGGCGACCGCGCGGGGGGTCAGCGTGACGTGGTCCGTCGCCAGGGATCCGGTCAGCAGGTCGTCGGCTTCGTGGGGGAGGGGCACCCGTACCGTTGCGGTGCCGTGGTTGAGCAGGAACAGGACGTCGCCGCGGCGTACCGCCTCGACGCCGGGCGGCAGGCCGGGCAGCGCGCCCTCGACGCCCGCGTCGGCCAGCGCCCGGCCGGTCAGCTCGCTCAGCGCGGCCGGGGCGGGCATGGTGCCGACGTACCAGGCGACGCCCTCGCCCGAGCGGTGCCGGGTCACGGCGGGCCGCCCGGCCAGGTCGCCCTCGGTGAACTCGGCCACCACCTCGGCGCCCTCGGCGGCCAGCAGCTCGGTCCAGGTGTGCGCGTCGAACCCGTCCCCGCCGCTCCACCGGCAGCGCACCGGCCGGTCGAGGGGGGCCGGCAGCCACTCCTCGCCGGAGGCGCCCAGCACCTCCCGCAGCGGCGCGGGGAACCGCCCGGTACGCACGTGCGCCCGCGGGTCCACCACCCCGGAGAACGGCCCGACCACGAGCACGCCGCCGCCCCGCACGTACGCGGTCAGCGCCGCGGCGTCCCGATCGCCGACCAGGAACAGGTTCGGCACCACCACCAGCGCGTACGCCGACAGGTCCGCCGAGGGCGGGACCACGTCCACGCTCACCCCGCGCTCCCAGAGCGGCACGTAGTAGTCCAGCAGTTGCTCGGTGGCGTTGAGCCGGTCGCTCGGCCGCCCGCGCTCCTCCAGCGCCCACCAGCTCGCCCAGTCGAACACCATCGCGACCTTCGCCGGCACCGGCGCGCCCGCCACCGAGCCGAGCCCGCGCAGCTCCTGCCCGTGCGCGCGCACCTCGGCGTGCAGCCGCGTCTCCGCTCCCGCGTGCGGCACCATCGCGGCGTGGAAGCGCTCGGCGCCGAACCGCGAGGCCCGCCACTGGAAGTAGCACAGCCCGTCCGCGCCGCGGGCGAGGGCCTGCAGCGACTCCAGCCGGAACTGGCCGGGCGGCTTGGGCAGGTTGTGCGGGCGCCAGTTGACGCCGTTCGTGGCCTGCTCCATCAGCAGCCACGGCCGGCCCCCGGCCAGGCCGCGCATCACGTCATGCGTGAGCGCCGTCAGCGCCGGGGCCAGCGGGCTGCCCGGCTCCGGATACCAGTCGTTGGAGACCACGTCCTCCTCCGCCGCCCACGCCCAGCCGTCGATCGGCTTGAACAGCCCCATGAAGTTCGTGGTGACCGGCGTGCCGGGGGTGCGCTCGCGCAGGACGTCGCGCTCGGCGCGGAAGTGGTCGAGCAGCGCGTCGGAGCAGAAGCGCCACCAGTCGAGGCGCTGGCCGGGGTTGATGATGTACGGGGCGCGGCGCGGGGGCAGGATCTCGGCCCAGTCGCCGTAGTGCTGGCTCCAGAACGTGGTGCCCCAGGCGTCGTTGAGCGTGCCCAGGTCGCCGTAGCGGTCGCGCAGCCAGGTGCGGAAGGCCGCGGCGGACTCGTCGCAGTGGCACACCTGGCCGTACTCGTTGCCCACGTGCCACAGGGCCGGCGCGGGGTGTCCGGCGTACCGGTCGGCCAGGGCGGTCACGATCTCCAGCGCCCGTTGCCGGTAGACGCTCGACGAGGGGCAGAACTGGTTGCGGGAGCCGTACCAGAGGCGGTGTCCCGCCTCGTCGACGGGCAGCGTCTCCGGCCACCGGTGGCCCAGCCACGGCGGCGGGGAGGCCGTCGGGGTCGCCAGGTCCACCGCGATCTCGTTGTCGGCCATCAGGTCGAGCACCCGGTCCAGCCAGCCGAAGTCGTACACCCCGGGCTCCGGTTCGAGCCGCGCCCAGCTGAACACGCCGACCGTGACCAGGTTGACCCCGGCGGCCCGCATCAGCCGCGCGTCCTCGGCCCAGACCTCCTCCGGCCACTGCTCCGGGTTGTAGTCCCCGCCGAACAGCAGCCCGCGCCCCTCGGTGAGCGTGTGCATGCCCGGTCGTGCCGTCATGGTCAGACCCCCTTACGCGGCGGCGCGGAGCTGTCCCCGACCACCAGACGGCAGGGCACGAGCCGCTGGCGCGGCGGAGCGTCGCCCTGCAAGCGATCGATGAGCATCCGAGCGCCGAGCCGGCCCAGCTCGGCGCTCGGCGGTTCCAGCGTCGTGAGCCTGGGGTGGAACATCTCGGCGACCCGCGCCGACGACAGCACGAGCATCAGCGTCAGGTCCTCGGGTATCCGCCAGCCGCGCCGCGCCACGGCCGCGATCACGCCGACTGCGGCGTGGTCGTCCATCACGGCGAGCGCGGTCACGTCGGGGTGCTCGCCGAGCAGCCGGTCGAACGCCGCGCCGCCCTCCTCGGCCGACCCGGGCCGGAAGCCGTCCACGTACGCCAGGCCGGCCGCTTCGGCGGCCCGCGCGAACTCCTCGCCCGCCCTGATGGCAGGCCCGTACTGGGCGGCGTACGCGTCGGTCGAGAGGTTGAAGAAGGCCAGCTTCCGATGCCCCAGCCCCGCCACGTGCGCCACCGCGTCGCGGGCCATGGCCGCGAAGTCGATGTCCGCGAAGTCGATCGCCCCCGGCTCGCGCGTCCGCCCTATCATGCTGAACGGCACTCCGGCCGCCGACAGGAACTCCGTCCGCTCGTCGTCGAGGCCCACCTCCATCAGCAGCACCCCGTCCACGAGCCCCAGGCCGGTCAGGTGCCGCAGCTCCTCGATCGGGTCGGTGTGCTCGGGCGAGAGCAGCAGGTGATAGCCCAGCTCACTGGCGGCTTCGGCGGCCCCGGTGGCGAACTGCATCTCGGTCAGCCCGAACCCGCTGCGCGGGGCGGGGAACAGCAGGGCCAGGATGCGGGTCCGCTTGCTCTGCAGCCCGCGGGCCAGCAGGTTGGGCCGGTAACCGAGCTCGGCGGCGGCCTGCTCGATCCGCCGCTTGGTCGCCGCCGCCACCGGGCGGGTGCCGTTGAGCGCGGCGGACACGGTGCTGACCGCGACCTGTGCGCGCTCGGCCACGTCACGTAGCGAGGTCATTCCACTCCGGAGGCTGGGCGTGACCGGCCCAGGGGAGGGCCGATAAGGTTGTCGAAACGTTTCGCACAACCTAGAGTCCGGTTTGTGGAGATGTCAATGGCGTAAATTCGGACATCCGCAAACCGGGATCGATCAGGGTGCGGCCCCGGCGGGCGCGGACCGCCTCAGCCCTGGATCCCGGCTCCGAACACGGTCACCGCTTTGGTCTGGGTGAAGCCGATCAGTTCCTCGACGCTCTCCTCCCGGCCCACCCCCGACGCCTTCACCCCGCCGTACGGCACTCCGGGGAAGTGCTGGGAAGATCCGTTCACCCACACGAAGCCCGCCTCGAAGGCGGCGGCGAAGCGGTGGGCGCGGGTCAGGTCGCGGGTCCAGACGGCGGCGGTCAGGCCGTACTCGACCGCGTTCGCCAGGCGCAGCGCCTCCTGCTCCGCGGCGAAGGTGAGGACGCTCAGCACGGGGCCGAAGA
Source organism: Nonomuraea sp. NPDC050643 (assembly GCF_040654715.1). Taxonomy (NCBI): domain Bacteria; kingdom Bacillati; phylum Actinomycetota; class Actinomycetes; order Streptosporangiales; family Streptosporangiaceae; genus Nonomuraea; species Nonomuraea sp. NPDC050643. The sequence continues at coordinate 67,673 of NZ_JBFAIM010000061.1, forward strand.
TCTCCTCGTTGGCGGCGGTCATGTCCGGGCGGACGCCGGTGAGCAGGGTCGGTTCGACGAAGTAGCCGCGGGCGAGGTGGCCCGGGCGGCCGCCGCCGGTGGCCACGACGGCGCCCTCCTTCCGGGCGGTGCGGAGGTGGGCGAGGACGCGGGCCGCGTGCTCCGCCGAGACGAGGGGGCCCACGTCGGTGTCCGGGTCGAGGGCGGGGCCGACCTTGAGGGCGCTCATGAGGGTGCGGACGCGGTCGGTCACGGTGTCCGCGATGGCGGTGTGGAGGAGCAGGCGGGAGGTCGAGCCGCAGGACTGGCCGGAGCCGGCGGTCAGGTTCATGCCCTTGACGGCGCTCCGGGCGGCCGCCTCCAGGTCGGCGTCGGGGAAGACGACCATGGCGTTCTTGCCGCCCAGCTCCAGCGTGACGTGCTTGACGGCGGCCTCGGCGGCGGTCCGCTGGACGGCGCGGCCGGTGCGCTCGCCACCGATGAAGGCGATGCGGCGGATGCCGGGGTGGGCGGCGATCGCGATGCCCGGCTCCGGGCCCGCTCCGGTCACGATGTTCAGGACGCCCGGGGGCAGCAGGTCCGCGAACAGCTCGCCCATGCGCAGGGCCGACAGGGGCGTCTGGTGGGCGGGCTTGACGATGACCGTGTTGCCGGCGACCAGCGGGGCGGCGATCTTGCCCGCGGCGAACATGATCGGGTGGTTGAACGGCAGGATGCGGCCGACCACCCCGTAGGGTTCGCGCGTCGTGTAGTGCAGGTGGTCGGCGGAGGCGGGGATCACCTCGCCGCGCAGTTCCAGGGCGCAGTCGGCGAACAGGTCGAGGGAGTCGGCGGCCCGGTCCACGTCGAGGAGCATCTCGCGGTACGGGCTGCCCAGGTCGAGGGCGTCCAGGGTGGCCAGCTCCTCCCGGTTGCCGCGCAGGACGCGGGCCAGGTCGCGCAGGCGGGCCGCCCGCGCGCGCGGGGGTGTGGCGCGCCAGGACGGGAAGGCGCGGGCGGCGGCCCGGTAGGCCGCCTCGACGTCCTCGGCCCCGCCGTCGGGGACCAGGGCGATCGGCTCCTCCGTGCTGGGATCGACCGAGGGGTAGCGGCGGCCGCTCACGGCGGGCACCGGCTCACCGCCGATCAGCAGCCGCCAGGGATGCTCGGACGGCTTCACGGCCGCTCTCCGGCGGGCAGCGGGGTGAGGCCGGGGGGCAGGCCCTCGTGGCGGTCCTGGACGACGTCGACGATCGCGGGCCTGCCGGAGGCCAGCGCGCGCTCCAACGCCGGTACGAGGCCGGCCGCGGACGTCACGCGCTCGCCGTGGGCACCATGCAGCCGGGCGAACTCCGCCAAGTCAGGATTGTCGTAGAAGACCCCGAAATATCGCCCTTGGTGGGCGGTGCGCTGGCGGTCCCTCGTGTTCCCGTACGCGTAGTTGTCGGCCACCACCGTCACGACCGGGACGCGCTCCCGTACGGCGGTCTCCAGATCCTGCGCCACCATCCAGAAGCTGCCGTCGCCGCTGAGGCAGATCACCCGCTCGGCCGGACGGGCGAGCTGCACCCCGAGCGCGGCCGGGAAACCCCAGGCCATCGCGCCCCCGGCGGAGGCGAAGTGGCTGCCGGGGCGGGTGAAGCCGATGTGGCGCTGCACCCAGACGCCGGTGCTCGGGGCGTCCACGACCAGCACCGCCGGGTGCGCGCGCAGGATCTGCGCCAGGCCATGGACGAGCTCCGCCGACGACACCGTGCCCTCGGGCGGCGGCCCGGTCTCGGGAAGACGGCACTCCAGCTCGTACGACCTGCGCGACGCGGCCAGCCGGTGCCGCCTGACGGGGTCGCGGTCCGGGCCCAGCAGGTCGAGCAGGTCGGCGGCGGCCAGGATCGCGTCGGCGTGCAGCGCCACCTCCGGCGGGTAGACCTTGCCCAGCTCGGCGGGGTCGATGTCGACGTGGATCAGGCGGGTGCCGGGGGTGAGCAGGGTCCAGCGTTTGGTGGTGAATTCGGAGAAGCGGCAGCCCAGGGCCAGGACGACGTCGGCCTCCTTGATCATCCGCTCGGTGACGGGGAAGGCGCCCGCGCCCAGGGCGCCGAGAAAGTTGGGATGGTCGTTGGGGAACCGGTTCTTGCGGGACCAGGTGGTGACGACCGGGGCCGCCAGCCGCTCGGCCAGCCCGATGACGGGCGAGCCGGGCCACCCGGCCGGGCCGGCGGCGGAGGCGGCGGTTCCCAAGCCGCCCGCGCCCACGCCGCACGCTGCGGCGGACGGGCGTACCCCGCCGCCCACGATCACGGCGGGACGCTCGGCCTCGGCGAGGACGCGGGCGGCGGTCAGGGAGTCCTCGTGGGAGGGGCGAGGCAGGCCGGGGCGGAAGCGGGGCCGCGGCCGGGCCCCGGTCTCGTCCCTGAGCACGTCCAGCGGGAGCGAGACCAGCACCGGGCCGGGGCGGCCGGACAGCGCGCGGCGTACGGCCCGCTGCAGCAGCTCGGGGATGCGGTCCGCGCGGCCGATCTCCACCTGCCACCGCGTGATCGGCCGGAACAACGACACCACGTCCAACTCCTCGAACGCGTCCCGCCCCGCCACGTCGCCGGGCACCTGGCCGATGAGGGCCAGCAGAGGCACGGACTCGTCGAAGGCGTTGCCCACGGCGGTGGCCAGGTTCGTGGCGCCGGGGCCGCGCGAGGCCACGCACACCCCCAGGCCGCCGGAGGCGCGGGAGAAGCCGTCGGCCATGGAGGCGGCGACCTGCTCGTGACGGACCGACAGGTAGCGGACGCGGTCCTGCCGGGCCAGCGCGTCCAGCAAATCCATGATCGTGGTGCCCGGGATGCCGTACACCTGGGAGACGCCCTCGGCGGCGAGCACCTCGACGACGAGCTCGGCGCCGGTCACGCGATCACCACGAAGATCAGCCAGGTGGTCAGCGGCGCGACCAGCACCATCGAGAAGCCCCACCTGATCAGGCCGCGGTAGAGGCCCTCGCGCTCGCGCTCCGGCGCGCTCGCCACGGTGAGCGCCCCGATCGAGGAGAACGGGGTCGCGTCCACCGCCGTGGCCGAGATGGCGAGGGCGATGACCACGCCGGTGACCCCGATGTCGCCGCTGAGCAGGAACGGCACGGCCAACGGGATCATGGCGCCGAGCACGCCGATGCTGGAGGCGAAGGCCGAGGTCAGGCCCGCGATGAAGCACAGCAGCAGGGCCGCGAGCAGCGGCGAGTCGATCCCGGCGACGCTCTCGCCGATCATCTTCACCGTGCCCATGCGCTGCATCAGCGCCACATAGGTGACGACTCCGCAGATCAGCAGGACGGTGCTCCAGCTCACCCTGGTCAGGGCGCCCTTGCTGGAGGCGGGGAACAGCAGGTGCAGGACGACCGCCGCGGTGATCGCGAGCACGCCGATCTCCAGGTCGAAGCCGAGGGCCCCGACGCCGACACCGACGATGGCGAGGAGAGTGGCGGTGAGGACGACGGGCGAGGGGGCGTCGTCGTGGCCGGGTACGCCGCCGCCGGCGGGCCGGGGAGGGGGTGCCGGTTCACCGGCGGCGGCGGGCTCAGAAGCGGATCCGGGGACGGGTTCCGGGGATCCGGGGGTGGATCGCGCGGCGAGGGCCGGGGCGGCGGAGCGGCGCTCCTTCATCAGCTCGCGCCCGCCGAACAGCAGGAACGTCGCCACGCCCAGCACCACGCTGAACGCGAAGTTGCCCACCCACGGCCACACCGGGTCCACGTCGAGGTTGTCGCGGTCCACGGTGCCGTTGACGATGACGCCCAGCACGTTCAGCGGGGAGAAGTTGCCCGAGTTGGACCCGTGGATGACCATCAGCCCGGCCAGCCGCGCGTTGATCCGGTGTTTCTCGGCCATGCGCAGCGCGATCGGCGCGAGCAGCGCCACCCCGGCGGGCCCGGCGGCCCCGGCCGTGGTGGGGATGGCCGCCAGCGCGAACAGCACCCAGGGGATCGCCGTGCGGTTCTCCCGCACCAGCCGTGCCGCCGAGCCGACCAGCCACTCCACGGTGCCGTTCACCGAGGCGATCCCGAACAGGTACGTCACCCCGAACAGCAGCAGGAACACGTCGATCGGGAACCCGGAGACCGCCGTGTCGAAGTCCTCGCCGGCGAGGAGCATCCCCACGCCGAACGTGGCCACCAGCGCCAGCGCCCCCAGGTTGACCGGCCGCGTCGTGCCGACCACGAAGACCGCGAGCAGCACGATGACGGACACGATCTGCAGGGACATCGACGATCCTCCTCGCGTGCCGATGCGACGCGTGGGCTGACCGTACGGCGGAGCCAGAATATAAGTCAATAGTGACTTATTTAGGCGACGCGCCCCCGTCGCTGAGCCGGTCGATGAGCTCCAGGCCCCGGTTCGCCCATTCGATCTCGGTCCTGGCCCGCGCGATGAGCCCCCGGTAGGCGTGCACCTTGAACGCCACGATCGCGTCGTGGGCCGCGCCGGGCGAGCCGGCCAGCCGCCGCCGCAGCAGCGCGGTCTCCCGCCGGGCGAGCTGGTCGGCGTGCAGCTCGTAGCGGTCGCGCAGCGCCTCGTAGTGCGCCCGGTGCGCCCTGAACTGCGCCCTGGCCTCGTCGAACGACACGTATTCGAGGTAGGTGGCCTTGACGTACGCCGAGTCGCGCACCGCCGGCAGCTCCTCCACCTCGCGCACCCAGCTCCGCAGCTCGGCCAGGCCCTCGGGGGTGAGCGTGTAGGCCCGCTTGGTGGCCCTGTCGCCCCTGGCCAGCGTCTCGGCCACGACCAGCCCCTCGCCCTCCAGCCTGCGCAGCTCGGTGTAGATCTGCGAGTGCTGGGCGTGCCACACGTAGGCGACCGACTGGTCGAACTGCTTGGCCAGCTCGTAGCCGGTCATCGGACCGGCCTCCAGCAGGGCCAGCAGGGCGTGACGCAGCGACATGGGGCCACCTTATCCAGCAATGCGTTTATGTCATAGTTGACCTAAATCGAAGCGGAAGAGGTGCGTTCATGTCGGAGCTCTCCCTGTCGTTCGCCTGCTGGGACTACGACCGCACCAAGGCGCTGCGGGAGGGGCGGGTGCGGCCGGAGGGCATCGACCTCACGCAGTTGACGTTGCCGGTCGAGGAGACCTTCTACCGCCAGCTCCGCCACCGGGAGTTCGACGTCAGCGAGATGAGCCTGTCGTCCTACCTGCTCACGCTGGAGGAGCCCGAACCGCCGTTCGTGGCGCTGCCGGTCTTCCCCTCGCGTTTCTTCCGCCACCAGTCGATCTACGTCAACGCGCGCAGCGGCATCGAGGAGCCCGGTGACCTGATCGGCAAGCGCGTCGGGGTGCCGGAATATCAGATGACGGCCGCGGTGTGGCAGCGCGGGATCCTGGCCGAGCACCACGGCGTGCCCGTGGACGCGGTGACGTACTGGACCGGGGGGCTCGAGCAGGGCGGGCGCGAGGAGAAGCTGCCGCTCGACCTGCCGGAGCGCATCCGGGTGCGGCCCATCCCGCGCGAGCGGAACCTGTCGGAGATGCTCGCCGCGGGCGAGCTGGACGCGCTCTACAGCGCCGCGCAGCCGTCGTGCTTCGGCCGCGAGCCGGGCGTCGGGCACCTGTTCCCCGACTTCAGGCGGGTGGAGCAGGACTACTTCCGGCGCACCGGCATCTTCCCGATCATGCACACGGTGGTGGTCCGGCGCGGCCTGTACGAGCGGCACCCGTGGATCGCGCGCTCGCTGTACAAGGCGTTCGAGGAGTCGCTGCGTCTCGCGTACGAGGAACTGCTGCACCGCAACGCGCTCAAGGTCATGCTGCCGTGGCTGCACGATCACGTGCGCGAGACGCTGGACGTGCTCGGCGAGGACTACTGGGCCTACGGGCTGGAGCGCAACAGGCACGTCCTCGACCGGTTCGCCGCCTACTCCCACGAGCAGGGGCTGGCCAAGCGGCGGTGGGCGCCCGAGCAGGTCGTGCTCGGGCAGGCCTCCGACGGGTTCCGGCTGTAGGCGTCAGTACACGTACGGCCAGCCGGCCGAGTCCCAGCCGATGAGGTTGATCCCCAGCTTGGGCGTGCCGTTGTCGGCCCCGTCGTAGTAGTGGTAGACGAGCAGGTCGCCGTCCACGTCGGACAGGACGCTCTGGCCGCCGGGGCCGATGACGCGGTCGTGCGTCTCCAGGACGAGCGTGCCGCCGCCGCTCAGCATCGACCGGCCCGAGCGGTCGGTGTAGGGGCCGGTGGGGCTGGTGGAGCGGCCGACCTTGACCTTGTACGTGCTGCTCGTGCCCGCGCAGCAGCGGTCGTAGGAGGCGAACAGGTAGTAGTGGCCGCCGTGCCGGACGATGTCGGGGGCCTCGACGGCGTAGGGGGCGTCGGGCCGGGTGGCGAGGTGGTAGAGCGTCTGGTCGGAGGAGAGCCGCTTGCCGGTCGAGGGGTTCAGCCGGATCATGCGGATGCCGGTCCAGTAGGAGCCGAAGCTCAGCCACCACCGGCCCGAGGCGTCGACGAGCAGGTTGGGGTCGATGGCGTTGTGGTCGTTGCTCGTCGTGGTGGCGTAGACGATGCCCTGGTCGGACCACGTGCCGGGCTGGCCGGTCGAGCTGGTGGCCAGGCCGATGGCGGAGTTGTTGGAGCCGAAGCTGGAGACCGCGTAGTACATCAGGTATCTCCCGCCCTGCTGGGAGATGTCCGGCGCCCACGGGTCGTTGCCGGAGGAGTACGTCCGCCACCACGACGGCGGCGAGCGGAAGGCGTTGCCCGCCCGGGTGAAGGTGATCCGGTCGGGGGAGGTGCGGGCCTCCAGGTAGCCGTGCGTGGAGTACAGGACGTAGCCGGTCGAGGTGCGGATCATCGTGGGGTCGTGGACGACGACGTCACCGGTGACCCGGCCGGGATTGGGATAGGCGAACGCGGCGCCCAGGAGCGCCAGGGTGCTCGCGGCGGCGATGAGACGGGACAGGCGGCGCAAGGGTCCTCCTCGGATCGGGCCTGCCGGACGCTGCGCCGGTGCGTCGGAGGCAATGTAGGCGCGGCTTTTCCCGGCCGTCAACCGCCTGTGAAAGTTACATCCCTGAGCTGCGCCGATGTCACGAGGTCTTGACAGATCCTGTCAGTCTTCGTACGTTCGGGCCGCTTTCCGCATGGAATGTTAACGCTAACATCCCTGTTGGAGGCTGCGCCGTCAGTGTCAGGAGGCCCGGCCGGGCGACCCCGGCCGGGCGATCGTTCAGGGAGGGGGCGCCGTGGAGCGGCGCTGGATCAGCTCGATCGGGCCGGCCAGCACCTCGGCCACCGTGTCGTCGGGTTTCAGGCTGCCCAGCAGGGTGACGCCGCGCCGGCCCAGCTCCGCCAGCGGCATCCGTACGGTGGTGAGCGCCGGATAGAGGTAACTGGCCAGGTCGAGATCGTGCACGGCGACGATGGAGACGTCCCGCGGGATCTCCAGCCCGGCCGCGCGCACACCCTGCATCGCCCCGATGGCCGAGGCCACGTTCGCCACGAACACCGCCGTCGGCCGCTCGGCGATCGACAGCAGCCGGGCCATGGCCGCGGCCCCGCCCGCCGGCGTGTAGTCGGCCGCCACGATCGGCCCCTCCGCCAGGCCCGCCTCGCGCATCGCCGCCGAGTAGCCCGCCGACCTGCGCGCGGCCGTGTCGGCGCGCGCCGGGCCGGCCAGATGGGCGATGCGGCGGTGGCCGAGGAGCACCAGGTGCTGCACGGCCAGCGCGGCGGCCCGCTGGTCGTCGAGGATGACGTACCGCTTGACGCTCCGGCTGCGGTTGTTGAGCATGAGCCACGGGATGGCCGCCTGGTCGAGCTGCCCGATGAGCCCCGAGTCGTCGCCGGCCCCGGCCAGCAGCAGGCCGTCGATGCGGCCCTGCCCGATCCGGTCCATGTACTCGCCCAGCCCGGCCCCCGTCGCGCTGCCGGTGACCAGCACGTAGCCCTGCGCCGCGGCCTCCGCCTCGGCGCCCTTGATGATCTCGGCGTAGACCGGGTTGGCGAAGTCGGGGATGAACAGCCCGAACATGTGCGCCCGCGACGTGCGCAGGCTCCGCGCGGCGACGTTGGGCCGGTAGCCCAGCTCGTCGATCGCCGCCAGCACCCGCTCGCGCGTCTCCGGCCGGATGTTGAGCGTGGGGTCCTTGTTGACGACCCGCGAGACGACGGCCCGATCCACCTTCGCCATCGCGGCGACGTCGGCGAGCGTGACCCGGGTGCGCATCATGCCGACGATCCTGGACGACGGCTCTCGCCGCTGTCCATCGAACGGTAGAGCGCGTCGAGCAGGCGCAGCGTGCCCAGATTGTCGGCGCCGGAGGTCTCCGGCTCGCCGCCCTCGGCGATCGCCCGCAGCAGCGAGCCCATGGGCCCGGCCACCGCGTCGGGCAGCCAGCGCCGGGTCACCGGGTACGGCAGCCAGCCGTCCGTCGGCAGCACCCGGCTGCTGACCTCGAGGGTGTCGGGACGGCCGTGCGGATAGTCGTACAGCAGGCCGAGCGTGCCCTTGATGGCGCCCTGGGCGCCGTCGATGCGGAAGGATGCCTCCTGGTCGCCGGTGCGGTTCTCGTGCGTGGCGTGCACCAGGGCCCGCACCTCTCCCGGGTAGATGAGCGTGCTCATCGTGCGCGTCTCACCCTTGGCGAGCTGGCCGGGCGTGCGGCTGCCGGTGCAGAAGACGCGCTCGGGGTCGCCCAGGATCGAGCGGATCGCGTCGAGGTAGTGGATGGAGTGGTAGGCGATCTCCAGCCGGTCGGTGGTGACGAGCCAGTCCCAGGCGCTCCAGTCGGTGAGGATGTTCACCGTGAACGTCATCGCCGTCGGCTCGCCGATCCAGCCCGCCCGCACCATGGCGCGGGCGGCGGCGATGCCCTCGTCGAAGCGGAGCTGCTGGTTGACCGCGACCTTGAGCCCGGTGGCCGCCGCCAGGTCCACGATGCCCTGGCCGGTGGCGACGTCGGGCGCGAACGGCTTCTGGCACAGCAGGTGCTTGCCCGCCGCCAGCGCCGCCCGCGCGACGCCGGGCTGCGCTCGCGGGGCGACCGCGATGTCCACGACGGCCACCCGCTCGTCGGCCAGCAACTCCTCCAGCGACCCGTACGTCCGCGGCACCCCGTGCCGGGCGGCCACCTCGGCGGCGCGGCCGGCGTCGAGGTCGAACAGCCCGGTCACCTCCAGCCCCGCCTGCCGGTAGGCCGGCAGGTGGGCCACGTCCACGATGGCCCCGGCACCGACGACCGCGATCGGCCGCCGATGCGCGGCCGGGATGCTCAGGTCGGCGGCGGCCGAGATGGGCGCGAACACGTCGATCACGAGGAGACCTCCTGGCCGCCGGACGGGATGCCGTAGAAGCGGGCCGCGGTGCCGCCGAGCACGGCCGCGCGGCCGGCGGCGTCCAGGCCGGACAGCGCGACCCCGGTCTCCCGCCACACCCGGGCGTAGTCGCCGGCGAGCAGCGCGACCGGCCAGTCACTGCCGAACATCAGCCGCTCCGGCCCGAACACCTCCACCGCGTGCGCCACGTACGGCCGCAGGTCCTCGCCCGTCCACGTCCCCGCGTCGGCCGCCGTGTTCAGCCCGGAGACCTTGGCGTGCACGCCGGGGCACTCGGCCGCCCGCGCCAGCAGCGAGGCCCAGGGCTCCCAGCCCTTCTCCTTGATCGGCGGCTTGGCCAGGTGGTCGATCACCATCCGCAGGCCGGGCACCCGCTCGGCCAGCACCGGCACATGTTCGAGGTGGCGCGGCAGCACCGCCACCACGTCGAACGGCACGCCGGCCGCCGCCAGCAGTCTCAGCCCCTCGATCACCGTGTCCCGCAGCACCCAGTCCGGGTCGGGCTCGTCGTGGATGAGGTGCCGGACCCCGGCGAAGCGGGGATGGCGCCGGTATCGCTCCAGCGCCCCGGCCGCCTCCTCGGGCCGGTCCAGCGGCACCCAGCCCACCACCGCGCCGATGAAGTCGTGCGCGTCGGCCTGCGCGAGCATCGCGTCGGTGTCGGCGTAGGAGTCCATCGACTGCACCAGGACCGTGCGGTCGACCCCGGCCGCGGCGAGCTGGGGGACGAGCTCCGCCGGTTCGAACGTGCGGAAGATCGGCCCGGCCTCCGGCGTCAGCCAGGGGTACGAACCCGTCTCCAGGTTCCAGAAGTGCTGGTGGGCGTCGACGACGGTCATCCAGCCCCTCCTCCCATGATCAATCGTTTGAGCGTCACAAACTAGCAGGAGGTTGGACGAGCTCCAGCGTGATCTCGTCCGGGTCGAGGAAGTAGCAGGCGTAGCCGCCCCTGTTCACGCCCGCCGTGATCTCGGCCGGCGGGTTGACGAACCGCACGCCGGCCGCCGCCAGCCGGGTGTGCTCGGCGCGGGCGTCCTCGACGGTGAGCGCCAGGTGGGCGGCGCCGGGCAGGTGGCGGGCCGGGTCGCGGGGCTCGCCGCGGGGGCGTACGTACTCGACCAGCTCCAGGTCGTGCGTGGAGACGCCGCGCGGCTGGCCGGGCACGGCGAGCTGGGCCACCCGCAGCACGGCGTCGGGGTAGCCGACCAGGCGGCGGGTGTAGTCGTTGTCCTGCTCCTGCCGGTGCACCAGGGTGAACCCGAGCAGGTCGCGGTAGAACGCCACGGACCTGTCGAGATCGGCGACCGTGAACGAGAAGTGCCAGACGCCTCTCATCCGAGCGCCTCCTGCCTGATCGGGGCCTGCGGTTTCGACGCTTCCCGTACCCGTTTGACCTGCCGCTGCCGCCCGGCGACCGTGTAGATCGCGGCGGCCACGACGACGACCGTGCCCACGATCACGCCCTGGTAGTTGGCGCCGAGGTTGAGCACGTTGAAGCCGTTGTCCAGGGTGAACAGGATGAGCGCGCCCACCACCGACTTCAGCACGCTGCCCAGGCCGCCGAAGAGCGAGGTGCCGCCCAGGATGGCCGCGGCCAGCACGGTCAGCTCGGTGCCCTGCAGGCCGGTCGGGTTGATGGCCAGCAGCTTGGCGGCGAACAGGATGCCGACGAAGCCGGAGCCGAGCCCGTTCAGGACGAACGCGCCGATCTTGTAGCGGCTGACGTTGATGCCGGACAGGCGCGCGGCCTCGGCGTTGGCGCCGACCGCGTAGAGGCGGCGGCCGATGACCGTGTAGCGCAGCACCGCCCAGGTGAGGCCGGCGATCACGATCAGGTAGTACGTGGGCTTGCTCAGCCGCAGCTCGAACCCGAGCACCGGGCTCAGCGCGACGGCCGCGACGCCCGCCACGAGGGTGACGATCGCGGCCCGGCGGGAGCCGCGGACCAGCAGGACCACACCGGCGGCCACGGTGGCCGCCCCGAGGATCGCCAGGACGTGCGGGACCGTCCAGTAACCGGCCTGCAGCGCGATCAGCGAGCTCTGGGCCTGCGGATCCTCGGCGGTGATCGTGCGGCCATCGGTCAGGATGAGCACCAGGCCGCGGACCGCCGTCATGGTGCCGAGCGTCACGATGAACGCGTTGATGCCGACGAGCTGCACGATGAGCCCGTTCACCGCCCCGCACACCAGCCCGGCGCCGAGCGCGATCGCCATCGCGAGCGGCAGCCCCAGCGGGGCGACCAGGCTGAGCACGGTGGCGGCCGAGAACGCGGCCACCGACGCCACCGACAGGTCGAAGTTCCCGCTGATCAGGACCACCGTGGTGAACACCGCGAGGATCGCGATCAGCGACGACTGGTCGAGGATGTTGATGACGTTCGTGGCCGACAGGTACGGCGGGCGCCCGAGCCGGGTGGTGAGCAGCGTCAGCACGGCGACGATCAGCAGGAGGGCGTAGACCACGCCCGCGTTCCCCGGCCGCAGCGCCGCCGCCAGTCGTGAACGCCTATCGTCCTTCATGGGCACCCCCTTCGCCGAATCCGTTCGCCAGCATCAGCAGCTCCTCCTCGGATGTCTCGTGTGCCGCCCGTTCGGCGACGATCCGGCCCTGGCGTACGACGAGCACCCGGGTCGCCACGGCCAGGATCTCCTCGAACTCGCTGCTCACCACGAGCACCGCGCCCCCGCCGGCGGCGAAGCGGCGGACGAGTTCGAGGATGTCGGCCTTGGCGCCGACGTCCACGCCGGCGGTGGGCTCGTCGAGCATGAACACGCGGGCGCCGCCGTACAGCCATTTGCCGAAGACGACCTTCTGCGCGTTCCCGCCGGACAGCTCGGTCGGCAGCGCGCCGGGGCCGGGGCAGACGATGCCGAGGTCGGCGATGGCCCGGCGGGCGCGCTCGGTCTCGGCGGGCTCGTGCGGCAGCGACCGGCCCGACGACAGGTCCGGCAGGTGGGGCAGCGAGATGTTCTTCCAGATCGGGAACGTGCCGATCAGGCCCTGGGTGCCGCGGTCCTCGGGCACCAGCGCCATGCCCGCGGCCACGGCGGCGCGCGGGCTGCGGCGGACCGGGCGGCCTTCGACGAGCACCGCGCCGTGGGCGCGCGCGTCGGCGCCGTAGACCGCGTGCAGGATCTCCGAGCGGCCGGAGCCGAGCAGCCCGGCGAACCCGATCACCTCGCCCGCCCTGACCTCGAACGACACGTCCCGCACGCCCGTCGCCGAGCCGAGCCCGCGCACGGACAGCAGCACGGGGGCGTCCGGGGCGGCGGGCTGGGTGCCGCCGCGCTCCACGGCCAGCAGGTCGCGGCCCACGATCACCTGGACCAGGCGGTCCTCGTCGTAGTCGGCGGTGGCGCCCTCGTCCACGACCGTGCCGTCGCGCAGCACGGTGACCTGGTCGGTCAGGGAGAGCACCTCGTCCAGGAAGTGGGAGACGTACAGGAACGCGGTGCCCTGCGCGGACAGGCGGCGGACGACGTCGAAGACCACCTGCCGCTCGCCCTCGGCGAGCGAGGCGGTCGGCTCGTCCATCACGACGAGTTCGGCGCCGGTGGCCAGGGCCTGCAGGATCGCCACCATCTGCCGCTCGCCGATGGCCAGGCCGGCCACCTCCGCGTCCGGGTCGATGGTGTAGCCGACCCGCTCCAGCAGCCGGGCGAACTCCACGCGCCGGGAGCGCGGCAGCCGCCAGGGGCCGCCGGCGCCCAGGAAGACGTTCTCCAGCACGGTGAGGGTGGGGGCGAGCGGCACGTGCTGCATGATCGTCGCCACCCCGGCCTTCCTGGCCGCGCCCGGGGTGCGCCAGACGGCCTCCTCGCCCTTCCACCGCACGACGCCGGAGGTGGGGGCGTGGGCGCCCGCGATGACCTTGATCATCGTGGACTTGCCCGCGCCGTTCGCGCCGACCAGCCCGTGCACACTGCCCGGGTGCACGGTCAGGCGGGCGTCCTTCAGCGCGACGGTGCCGTTGGGGAACGACTTGCCGATGCCCTCCAGGGACAGCAGGGGCGTTCCTACCATTGCGGCGTGCAGTCGGTGAGGTTGTCCTTGGTGATGGCCGGGGTGTCGTAGGTGACGAAGGCCGCGTCCTGCTTCTTCTCGCCGGTCAGGTGCTGGAGGAGCGTGGTCAGGGCGAGCTTGCCGAGGTCCTCGGGCTTGTAGCAGACGGTGCCGGAGATGGCGCCCGACTTGACCGCGTCGATGCCGAGCCTGCTGCCGCCGATGCCGACGATCTTGGCCTTGGAGCCGGCCGCGCTCACGGCCTTGGCGCAGCCCACCGCCATGTCGTCGGACTCGGCGTAGAAGAGCTGCGTGTCGGGGTTGGACGAGAGCATGTTCTGGCAGGCCGACTGGGCCTTGTCCTGCACCCAGTCGCCGGGCTGGCGGGCCACGACCTCGTATGTGGCTCCCTTGGCCTGGGCCGACTTCGGGAACTCCGCGAAGCGCTGCACCACCTCGGCGAACCCGGCCGCGCCCTCCACGATCGCGAGCTTGCCGCCGCCGGGCACGACGTTCGCGGCGATCTCGCCGGCCTTGCCGCCCGCGGCGTACTCGTCCTGGGTGACCAGCGCCACCAGGCCCGGGTAGACGTCCTTGAGCCGGCGCTTCTTCGGGTCGCCGACCTGCGAGGCCACGGCGACCGTGGGGATCTGCGACGCCTTGAGGCGGTCGGCCAGGCCCTGTGCCACGCCGGAGTCGACGGGCAGGATGAGCACGCCGTCGGGCTGCTGGGCGATGAGGTCCTGGACGTCGTTGCTCTGCTTGTCGGCCTTGCCCTGGGCGTCCAGCTCGACGATCTTGACGCCGAGCCTCTGCGCCTCCTTGATGCCCTTGCCGATGGCGGCCGGGAAGGGGAAGCTCAGGCCCAGGTTGGAGACGCCGACGGTGTACTCCTTCTTGCCGCCGGCCGCACTGGTGGCCGTGCCGCCGTTCGCACCGGTGTCGGCACCGGTGGATCCGCAGGCCGTCGCGCCGGCGATCAGCGCGGCGGCGACGAGGAATGCCTTCTTCATGGTTCTCCTGCTAAGTCAATCGTTTGACCATTGGGTTGTCAGCCCTTGACCAGGGCGAGTACATCCCCCGAGATTCGAGCGGCGTCGGGCACCAGGGCCTGCGCCAGGACCGGCGCGGCCGGCATCCGCACGTCCGGCGCGCCGATCCGGATCGGCGGCGCGAGCAGGGGCACCCCGGCCCCCGCGACGCGGGCGACCACCTCCGCGCCGAAGCCGCCGGTCACGTTCGCCTCGTGCGCGACCGCGAGCCTGCCCGTACGGCGGGCGCTCGCGATCACCGCCTCGGTGTCGAACGGGTTGAGCCACGGCGTCTCCAGCACCTCCGCGTCGACGCCCTGCCCGGAGAGGGCCTCGGCCGCCTCCAGCACCCGGTGCGTCATGGCGCCCCAGGTGACGATCGTGACGTCGGAGCCCTCGCGGCGGGTGCGCGCCGCGCCCATGGGCTGCACGGGGCGGCCGGTGTCGACCGGCTCCTTCGCCCCGAAGTACAGCGTGCGGTTCTCGATCACCAGGACCGGGTCGTCGCAGTGCACCGCGGTCACCAGCAGGTCGCAGGCGTCCTGCGGCGTGCTCGGCATGCACACCCGCAGCCCCGGCACGTGCAGGAACAGCGCCTCCAGGCACTGCGAGTGCTGCGCGCACGCGCCCGGCGCGTTGCCCTGTTGCGTACGGATCGTCAGCGGCGCCCGCAGCCGGCCCTCCGACACGTACCGGACGTTGGCCGCCTGGTTGACGATCTGGTCCAGGGCCACCAGCGAGAAGTCGGCCCACATGATCTCCACGATCGGACGGCGGCCCATCATCGCCGCGCCCACCGCGCTGCCCAGGATGGCCGACTCGCTGATCGGGGTGTCGAACGCCCGGTCGCCGAACTGCTTGCGCAGCCCCCGCGTCACGCCGAAGACACCGCCGGGCACGCCGACGTCCTCGCCGTAGACCAGGGTCTCCGGCAGCTCCTCCATCAGCCGGTGCAGGGCCGCGTTCACGGCCTCGCCGTAGGACAGCTCACGCATAGAGGTGCTCCCTTGCGGTGGCGGGGTCGGCGAAGGGCGCGGCCAGCGCGGCCGCGGCGGCGGAGTCCATCTCGGCCCGCGCCCGGCGCTCCACCGCGTCGATGTCGCCTCCGGGCACCCCGTCGGCGAGCAGGCCCTCGCGTAGCCGGGCGATCGGCTCCCTGCGCCTGATCCGGTCCAGCTCGCCCGGCCGGCGGTAGGCCTCGGCGTCGCCGATGTAGTGGCCGACCAGGCGCTCGGTCATGCACTCCAGCAGCGTCGGCCCGCCGCCCTCGCGGGCGACCTCCACCGCGTCGCGCACGTGGAAGCGGACCGCCTCGGCGTCGTTGCCGTCGACGCGGTGACCCGGCATGCCGTACGCGGCGGCGCGGTCGGCCAGGCGCGGCGTGCGCACCATGTCGGCGATCGGGGTCAGCTCCGAGTAGCGGTTGTTCTCGCACACGAACACGACCGGCAGGGCGAACGCGGCGGCGAAGTTCATGGCCTCGTGCACCGCGCCCTGGTTCATCGCGCCGTCGCCGAACACGCTCACCGCGACCCGGCCGGAGCCGTCGTGACGGCCCGCCAGCGCCGCGCCGCACGCGATCGGCGCGCCGGCGCCCACGATCGAGTTCTCGCCGTGGAAGCCGTACTCGGCGGCCGTGAAGTACGCCGACCCGCCCCGCCCGCCGTTGACCCCGCTCGCCCGGCCCATCAGCTCCGCGAACAGCGGCTCCGCCGGCACCCCCCTGGCCAGCGCCCACCCGTGGCCCCGGTACGTCGCGAACAGCGCGTCCCGCTCCTCCAGCGCGTCGCAGGCGCCGACCGGGATGGCCTCCTGGCCGATGCACAGATGCACCGAGCCCACGATCGGGCCCTCGGCCCGCAGGTCGCGCACCTTCTCCTCGAAGGCGCGGATCCGCCACATGGCCAGCAGGTCCGCCAGCCTTCTCGCACTCATCGCTCACTCCTCCAGGGCTCGTTCCGCCAGGCGTCCAGTGCCGCGGCGCAGACCGCCTCGGCGTCGCCGGTGTAGGACTCGGGCGGGATGGGCAGCGCGCCCAGGCTCTCCAGGTCGTCGGGCCCGGCCACGTCGCGCAGCGCGTCGGCCAGCGGCCGGCCCCGCTCGCGGGCCTCGTGGGCCGCCTTGTAGACCAGGTCGTGAGCCCGCTCCCGGCCCAGGACGGGGGCCAGGCGCATCATGTACGCCTCCGCCATGATCAGCCCGCCCTCCGCGTCCAGGTTGGCCCGCATCGCGCCGGGGTAGACGCGCAGTCCGGCGGCGACCTCGGCGGCCGTGGCCAGCGCGCCGGCGGCCAGCTCGGCCAGCAGCGGGACGACGTACCACTCCACCTGCCACTCGCCGGCCGCCCGCTCGTGCCCGGCCTCCATCGCCCGGAACAGGGCGGAGCTGAGCGCGCCGGCCGTGCCCGACATGCCGATCACGGCCTCGCAGCCGATCGGGTTGGCCTTCTGCGGCATCGTGGAGGAGGCGCCGCGGTGATGGCCGCCCGCCTCGCGCACCTCGCCGACCTCGGTCCGCGACAGGTCCACGACCTCGCGGGCGAAGCGGGCCGCGGTGGCCGCCAGGCTCGCGCAGGTCACGCCGAACTCGGCGACGCCGTCCCTGGCCACGTGCCACGGCACCTCGGTGGTGCGCAGGCCGAGCCGGCCGGCCAGGCTCTCGCGGACCGCCGACGAGCGCTCGCCCATGGCCGCGGACGTGCCGCCCGCGCCGAACAGCGACACCACCCGCACCTGCCGCGCGGCCGTGGCCGCCCGCTCGCGCTGCCGGGCCACCTCCGCCAGCAGCACCGCCATCTTCGCGCCGAACGTCGTGGGCACGGCTTGCTGCGCGTGCGTGCGCGCGGCGATCACGGTGCCCGCGTGCGCGGCCACCAGCCGGGCGACCGCGTCGCCGAACAAGGCCAGCAGCGCGGCCAGGTGGTCGAGCGCCTCGCCCATCTGCAGGGCGAGCCCGGTGTCCATGATGTCCTGCGTGGTCGCGCCGTAGTGGACGCGCCCGTTCGGGCCCTCGGGCAGGGCCGCGGAGATCATCCGGACGAGGGGCAGGATCGGGTAGCCCACGTTCACCGCCTCCTCCCAGAGGCGGGGCAGGTCGATGGTGGCGGGCACGCAGGCCGCGGCGATGGCCGTCGCGTCGTCCGGCCCGATGAGGCCCGCCTCGGCCTGGGCGTGGGCCAGCGCCGCCTCGGTGCGCAGCCAGGCCAGCACGGTGCGCTCCGCGGAGAAGATCTCCGCCATCGCGCCGTCGCCGTACAGCTCGGGCAGCAGCTTGAAGGTCTGCCGGGTCTCCAAGGTCAGTTCATCTCCAGTCCGCCGTCGACGTTCAGCGCCTGGCCCGTGATGAACGAGGCCAGGTCGCTGGCCAGGAACAGCACCGCGGCGGCGACCTCCTCGGGCCGCCCGGGGCGGCGCAGCGGCGAGCGCTCGCTGACCTCCTTGAGGTAGCCGGCGCCCGCGTCGGGGCCGAAGCGGCGGTCGCGGTCGCTGATGATGTCGTCCCACATGGCGGTGAGGAAGACGCCGGGGCAGACCGCGTTGACCCGGACGGGGGCCAGCGCCTCGGCGGCCGACTTCGTCAGGGAGAGCAGCGCCGTCTTGGTGGCCGAGTAGTGGGCGGCGTTGGGGCGGCCGGAGCGGGCGGCGACCGAGGCGAGGGTCACGATCGAGCCGCCACCCCGCTCGGCCATCCGCCGGCCGGCGGCCTGGGTGAGCCAGAAGGCGGCGTTCAGATTGACGTCCACGATCCGCCGCCACTCCTCCGGCTCGATGTCGAGCAGGGGAGTGGTGCGCATGATCCCGGCGCAGTTCACCAGCACGTCGATCCGGCCGAGCCCGTCCACCAGCGACCGCGCCTGCTCCGGGTCGGTGAGGTCGGCCGGCCGCGCCGCGACGCCCAGCTCGTCCGCCGCCCCGGTCAGGCGGGGGCCCTCCAGGTCGGAGAGCACGACGTCCGCTCCGGCGTCGCGCAGCGCGCGGGCGCAGGCGAGCCCGAGCCCTCCGGCGCCGCCCGTGACGAGCGCGGTGCGCCCGGTCAGGTCGATCGTGACAGCCATCCCCGGTGGTCTCCCTCTGTCGCGTTCAAACGATTGACCAGAACATAGCAGTGGCCTCACAAACCGAACAAGAGGGAGGTCAAACGTTTTTCTAAGGCGTTAACGCCAGCCAAGCTCCTCGTAGAAGGCGGTACGGGCCCGCTCGAAGGCCGCCCGGTCCAGGACCGCGCCCGTGTGGGGGCCCTCCGTGATGGGCTCCGTGTGCAGGCGGTCCGGGAGTTCGTCGGGGCCGCCGCCCTCGCGGACGGCGTACGCGCGCATGGCGTCCAGGCGCTCCTGCCCGGCCGCCAGCAGGTCGTCCAGGGTGAAGCCCGTGCCGAGCACGGCGGTGACCAGGGCGGTCAGGTGGTCGATGGTGAGGGGGCGGGTGGGGGTGGAGGCGAAGACGCACAGGTTGAGCGCGTCGAGGGCGCTCCACAGCCGCAGCAGCCGGGCGGTGCGGCGGCCCCGCTCCTCGTCCAGCTCACCGGCCGGGGCGGGCTCGGCGCCGATCCTGCGGGCCTCGGCGAAGCTGTAGGCCAGGCCGGCCACCGGGTCGAAGTCCAGGTCGTGCTCCAGGGCATCGTAGCGGGGACCGCCGGGGGCGATCGCGTAGCCGAGCCCGATGCCCGGCTGGATGCGCGGGTCGAAGCAGGGGAGCTCGGCGCCCTTGACGGTCATCGCGTACGGCGCCGCCGCCGGCCCGACGCGCGCCGCGGCCCTGGCCGCCCCCTCGGCGAGCAGGTCGCCCAGCGGGCCCGAGCGGGTGGCGACGTCCGCGATCAGCCCGGCCAGAGCCGCCGGGTCGCCGAAGGCCGGGCCGCCGGGGAGCAGGCCGCGCCCGGCGCACTCCATGGCGAAGGCGAGCGTGCCGCCGAGCGAGACCGGGTCGAGGCCGAGGTCGTTGCAGAGGGCGTTCGCGTCGAGGATCGTGGCGAGGTCGTCGATGCCGAGGTTCCAGCCCAGCGACACGAACGCCTCCTGCCCGAGCCCGCCCGAGCGCCGCCCGTAGACCTTCATGCAGTCGTTCGGGCAGCCGGGGCAGGAGCCGGTGGTGGTGAGCGCGCGGCCGTCGTAGTCCCGGGCCGACGGGACGCGCAGGCCCGGCGCGCCCGGCACCGAGAAGTTGCGGACCGAGGCGTACCCGGGGTCGAGCGGTTCGCCGGCCCAGCCGGCGAACCCCGGCTCGCCGAACTGCAGGGCGGCGAGCGGGTTCGTGGCCAGGGAAGCGCGGTAGTAGGCGGTCAGCGCGGCGACCGCCGCCGGGTCCGCGACCTGCGCCGGGGCGTCGCCGACGCACACGACGGCCTTGAGGTTCTTGGCGCCGAAGACCGCGCCGAGCCCGTAGCGGCCGGCGGCGTAGGCGTGATCGGTCACCACGCTCGCGTAGCGCACCAGGTTCTCCCCGGCCGGGCCGATCGCCGCCACGTGGGCGGCGTCGCCGTGCCGGGCGCGCAGCGCGTCGGTGGTGTCGCCCGTGCCCAGCCCGCGCAGGTCGGCGCACTCGTGCAACGACGCCTCGCCGTTCTCGATCAGCAGGTACGACAGCCGCTCGGCCCGTCCCGTCACGGCCAGGGCCCTGGCGCCCGCCCCGCGCATCCCGGCCGCGAACGGTCCCAGCGCGTGCGCCTCCCCGGCCACCCCCGTGAGCGGCGACTTGGCCAGGAACACGGCCTTGGCCAGGCCCGGCGCCGCCGTGCCGCCCAGCGTCCCGGCCGCGACGTACAGCAGCGCCCGCGGGTCGTACGGATCCAGCCCCGCCGGAGTCCGCTCGCTCAGCAACCGCAGCCCCAGGATCGATCCCCCGAAATGCCCCCTCTCGGCAGAGAGGTATTCCTTTTCCACGTTCCCGCTGGTCAAATCCACAATGATCGGCACGAGCGGCACCACATCACACATCACCCGGCGGGCGCAACCCTCGCTACGGCCGCCCGGGATGCGAGCGCAGCCACCGCGACAGCCCGCGCGCCGTGGTCACCACGACCGGGACGAGGGCGCCCGGCAGCGGGTCGTCGCCGTGCCGCACCACGACCGACAGCGCCGCCGTCACCTCGTCGGACGCGTCGCGCACGGGAGCCGCCACCGACACCGCGTCCAGCGTCACCTGGCGGTCGCTGATGACGTACCCGGCGCGCCGGACCTCGGCCAGCACCGACCGCAGCCGGGCCGGGTCCGTGATCGTGCGGGAGGTGAACGCCGCCAGCGGCCCCGCCAGGTACCGCTCCTGGACCTCCGGCGGCGCGTACGCCAGCAGCCCCAGACCGCGCGGCGCCAGCGCGGCCACCTCCCACAGGTGCAGCCCGATCTGGTAGCGGCCGTCGCGGTCGCGCTCCAGCGCGCCCCACGACACCAGCTCGCTGACCAGGCGGTGCGCCGTCGTCAGCGGCATCTGGGTCCTGCGGCTGATGTCGGACAGGCTCATCCGGCGGCGCTCGCCGGAGAACGCGCTGAGCACGCTCAGGACCCGGCTGGTCACGGAACGGCCCGCCGCCGGCCCTCCGGTTCGGGCGTGGACGCCGCCACCGGGCATCCCTGCGGTGGTCATGAGCGCACCTCCCTGACTGATCCGCTCACCCCCTGTCTCAGGGCGTGGTGAGGAAAGTCTTCCGTTCAGCGGTGCGCGGGCTGCCGCCGGCGCCACCCCGCTCGTAGGGTGTCGAGCGCATCCGAAGCCGTTCCCTCGAAGGAGCTGCTCATCATGGCCGTAGCGCTCAGACCGACCCTGCCCCGCCTGCTCGGAACGATCGCGGCCACCGCCGCGCTGCTGCTCACCACGGTCCCCGCCGTCCCATCCGCCGCCGCATCCGCCGTCCCATCCGCCGCCGTCTCGACGGGCGGCCGGCCCGTGGCGCGTACCGACGCCGGCACCGTACGCGGTGCGCGCGCCGACGGCGTGGACCGCTTCCTGGCCCTGCCCTACGCCGCCCCGCCCGTCGGCGACCTGCGCTGGCGCGTCTTTGACGCAGGAGCTTGATCTGATCGCGTTTGGCCAGCGCCTGCGCCACCTGCGC
>NZ_JBFAIM010000062.1:0-87105 GCF_040654715.1 Nonomuraea sp. NPDC050643
CCGGCCGGCGCGCCCGCGCAGGGGCCCATGGCCGGGGGCGCCGTCGCCGGTGAGGGCGGCCGGGGCGGCGGCGGGCCCGTCTGGACGGTCGCCGGGGCGGTGGCACTCGTCATCGTCACCGGGGTCGGGCTGTGGCTCACCTGGCCGTGGATCGACGGTGTGCTCGCCTCGCCCGGCACCCCGGCCGGCGACCTGCGGACACAGGTCAACACCTGGGTTCCCGCCGTCGCGGGCGCCCTGGTCTCGGTCGGCGTCGCGTACCTTGCCGCGCTCGGCATCGGCGGCCTGCGCCCGCTCGGACGCGGCAGCGAGTGGCTGCTGCTGGCGTTCGCGCCCTGGCTGTTCGTCGGCCCCGGCCCGCTCGGCAGCGCCAACTGGCAGAACATCCGCAACCTCGGTCTCATCGACACCTTCGCCGCCCTCTTCCCGCCCCTCCTCGTGAGCGTCCCCGCCCTGCTGGTGCTCACGCTGCTGTGCAAGGGCCTGGCCGAGCGGGCCGGCGGAGACTTCTTCGGCGGCGTGTTCCTGCCGTCGCTCCCCATGGCGGGCATCCTCGCCGGCGGCGTCGCCCTCGTGAACGCCCACGACCTGCTCTGGCCGATGCTGGCCGCCCAGAAGCCAGGCCTGTTCACCGTCCCTGTCGCCCAGGCGGCCCAGCTCAACGGCTTCGCCACCCGGGGCCCCGACGTCGCCGCCGCCACGCCGCTGGTCGTCGTCGCCGTCGCGCTGGCGGCCCTCGTCGCCGCCCAGTGGCTCTACCTGGACCGACTCGCCATCGCGACAAAGGGTTCGCGAGCGTACACGCCCTCTGCATAGGTTGGCTCCTTGTGGAAATTCGCGATCTGACTCCTGAAGACCTGGACGCCGCCCTCGATCTCCGCAGGCGCGCCTTCGGCCCTCTTGACGCCTCCGACATCGAGAGATGGCGCAAGGCGGTGCTGCCGGTGCTCGGCGAGGGCCGCTATCTGGGCGTGTTCGACGGCACCAGGCTGGCCGCCGCGGCGCGGCTGCGCCCGTTCACGCAGTGGTGGCACGGCAGGCCGCAGCCGATGGCCGGGGTCGCCGGGGTGACGGTCAGCCCTGAAGACCGGGGGCGCGGCGTCGGCAGTCGCATCATGCGGGCCGTCGTCGAGCGGGGAGCGGCGCTCGGGGACGCGGTCTCGGCGCTCTACCCGGCCACCACGGCCATCTACCGCGCGATCGGCTACGAGCACGCCGGCGCCCAGTACAACGTGCGCCTCCCGGCCGAGTCGCTGCGCCAGATCCGGCCGTCGGGCCTGGCCAAGCTGCGCAGGATGGGGCCGGACGACGCCGCGGAGATCGTTTCCGTGCTCCACCGGGTCCACGGCGCGGCCCGGTCGAGCGGGCCCGTCTCCTGGGACGAGCAGACCTGGCGCCTGTGGCTCGGGAACGAGGACGACTTCCTCTACCTCGCCGACGACGGCTTCGTCGTCTACCGGTGGCGGGGCGAGGACATGGAGGTCGAGAACCTCGTCGCCGCCTCCGCCGACACCCTGCGGGCGCTGTGGTCCCTGGTGGGCAGCGCGTCCTCGATCGCCAGAGAGGTCGTCGCCTCCGTGGCGCCCGACGACCCGGTGCTGTGGCTGCTGCGCGAGCGCTCGGTGGAGGAGGTCAAGCAGCGGCGCTGGATGTTCAGGGTGCTGGACGTGGCCGCGGCGGTGGAGCGCAGGGGCTATCCGGCGCACGTGGCCTGCGAGGCCGTCGTCACCGTGGACGACCCGATCAGGGGGCGGGGCGCGTGGCGGCTGGAGTTCGCGGGCGGCTCGGGCGCGGCCACCTCGGTCGAGGAGTCGGGCCTCACGCTCACGGTGAACGGCTTCTCGGCCCTGTACGCGGGCATCCCCACGGCGACGCTCCGGCTCAGCGGGCTCATGACGGGGGACGACCGGTACGACGAGGCCCTCGACGCGGCCTTCGCGGCCAAGCCGTACATGCTCGACTACTTCTGACGGACGCGCCCGCCCCGGTCGCCGTTCCCGATGCCCTTTGGCCCCTGTACCGGCGGTTTCGGCCGCCATGACCGCGCACCGGACGGGCGTTTCCCGGTGCGCGGCCACTCCGGCCGGGGTAAAGTCTCGTGCCGAACAGATGTTCGGCGGCGCGGGGAGGCAGGCCGGTGCGGGTGATGGGCGTCGATCCGGGGCTGACCCGGTGCGGCCTGGGCGCTGTCGAAGGGCGCCCGGGGGCGCCGCTGACGCTGGTGGCCGTCGGGGTGGTGCGCACCGGGGCCGACGAGGAGCTCGGCGCCCGGCTGGTCGGCATCGAGGCGGGGATCGAGCAGTGGCTCGACGACGTCCGGCCCGACGCGGTGGCGGTCGAGCGCGTCTTCAGCCAGCACAACGTACGCACCGTGATGGGCACCGCCCAGGCGGCGGGCATCGCGGTGCTGTGCGCGGCCAGGCGCGGCCTCCCGGTGGCGCTGCACACGCCGTCCGAGGTCAAGGCCGCCATCACGGGCAGCGGCACGGCCGACAAGAAGCAGATCGGCGCGATGGTGACCCGGCTGCTGCGGCTGAGCGAGATGCCCAAGCCCGCCGACGCGGCCGACGCGCTCGCCCTGGCCATCTGCCACACCTGGCGCGGCGGCGCCCAGCACCGCCTGGCGGAGGCCCTCGCCAAGGCCACCCGCAAGGACACCGGCCGATGACCGGCCCGATGACCGGCCCGATGACCGGCCCGATGACCGGCCCGATGACCGGCCCGCGCATCGGGCGTCGCCCGGCCCGGTCAGGCCCGTGCCCCGGGCCGCGCACGACCCGGGACCCATCGCGCGAGACACGCGAGGGTCGGGGACGCCGGCGGAGACGGGCGGATCAGCAGGTGGCGGCAGGGATGGGAGCCGGAGCGGTGACGGAGCCAGTGACGGGGGCAGGGCAAGTGACGGGGCCAGTGACAGGGGCGGGGCTGTGATCGCGTCGGTGGCGGGCAGGGTGACCGCGATCGCGCCCGACGGAGCCGTGATCGAGGTCGGCGGCGTCGGCATCCTCACCCACTGCACACCGGGCACCCTCGCGACCCTGCGGATCGGCGAGGACGCGCGCCTGGCCACGTCGCTGGTGGTGCGCGAGGAGTCGCTCACCCTCTACGGCTTCGCCACCGACGACGAGCGGGCCGTGTTCGAGCTGCTCCAGACGGCCAGCGGCGTCGGCCCCAAGCTGGCGCTGGCGATGCTGGCCGTGCACACGCCCAACAACCTGCGGGTCGCGGTGGCCAGTGCCGATCTCAAGGCGCTCACCCAGGTGCCGGGCATCGGGCAGAAGGGGGCGCAGCGCATCGTGCTGGAGCTCAAGGACCGGCTCGGCACACCGGAGGAGGCGGTCAACGCGGCGCTCAACGGCGGGCGGCGGGTCGCCGCGTGGCGCGACCAGGTCCACTCGGGGCTGGTGGGGCTGGGCTACTCCAGCAAGGACGCCGACGAGGCGATCGCCGCCGTGGAGCCCGACGCCGACGCCGACCTCCTCGCCGGCCGCCAGCCCCAGGTCGCCGCCCTCCTCAAGGCCGCGCTCCGATCCCTGAGCATCCGATGACCGCCGCATCCTCCGTCAGGGCTCCGCGAGGCGGGGAGCCCGCGGTGTGCGGTGGCCAGGTGACGAACGTGAGGAGGTGCCGGCGTGGAATATGAGAGGGAGATCCTCTCGTCCGAGGCCGGGGGCGACGAGCTGCAGATCGAGGCCGCGCTGCGCCCTAAGCGCCTCGGCGAGTTCATCGGCCAGGCCCGCGTGCGCGAACAGCTCTCCCTCGTCCTCGAGAGCGCCCTGCGCCGCCGCCGGCCGCCCGACCACGTGCTCATGAGCGGCTCTCCAGGGCTCGGGAAGACCACCCTGGCCATGATCATCGCCGCCGAGCTGAACGCGCCTCTGAGGATCACCTCAGGCCCGGCTCTGGAGCGCGCAGGCGACCTGGCCGCCATCCTCTCGACCCTCACCGAGGGCGAGGTGCTGTTCATCGACGAGATCCACCGGATGGCCAGGCCCGCCGAGGAGATGCTCTACCTCGCGATGGAGGACTTCCGGGTCGACATCATCGTCGGCAAGGGGCCGGGCGCCACCGCCATCCCGCTCGACATCGCGCCCTTCACGCTCGTCGGGGCCACCACCCGCGCCGGGCTGCTGCCCGCCCCGCTGCGCGACCGGTTCGGGTTCACCGCCCACATGGACTTCTACGAGGTCGGCGAGCTGGAGCAGGTGCTCTACCGCTCGGCCAAGCTGCTCGGCCTCGCGCTGCCGGGCGAGGGCGCCCACGAGATCGCCAGGCGGTCCCGCGGCACGCCGCGCATCGCCAACCGGCTGCTGCGGCGCGTGCGCGACTTCGCCGACGTGCGGACCGACGGCGTCATTGACCGCGATATCGCCTCGGCGGCACTGAACCTTTATGAAGTCGATGCCGAAGGGCTCGACCGGCTCGATCGGGCGGTGCTCGGCGCGCTGCTGAGGAAGTTCGGCGGCGGACCCGTGGGCCTGTCGACGCTCGCGGTGGCCGTGGGGGAGGAGCCGGAGACCGTCGAAGTGGTGGCCGAGCCGTTCCTCGTACGACAAGGTCTGCTGGCCAGGACCCCGCGCGGCCGTGTGGCGACCGCCGCCGCGTGGATGCACCTGGGTATGACACCGCCACCAGATGCGTTCGGAGCCTCACTTTTCGACTGATTACAGAACGGTTGCAACCGTTTCAAAATGGGAACTTCCCCGCGCGCCGAAACGCTGCCTCGTTGCCGCGTTTCGCAACAAGCGCCTACACTCCGTGGCTTGGCTGGCTGTGTAGGCTGACGGGCTGAGCGGCGCGGCCCGAAGCAACGCACGGAATTTCCGGCGCGAGGCCGGTGTCAACTTCTTGTACGACAATGGAAGGTCGCCCCTTATGGACATGGGACAACTCGGAAGCATCCTGCCGCTGATTCTTCTGGTGGTGGTGTTCTACTTCCTGCTGATCCGCCCTCAGCGCAAGCGCCAGCAGGAGGCGGTCCAGATGCAGAACTCCCTGACTCCCGGCGCGCGGGTCATGACCACGACCGGTCTGTTCGGCACCGTGGTCGCGGTGGACAATGAGGACGTCGTCCTCGAGGTCGCCCCAGGGATCGAGACCCGCTGGGTCAAGGCCGCCATCGGCCGCGTCGTCACGCCCGGCGACGCCCCGGCGGACGACGAGCCGGTCGCTCATGAGGCCGAGCTCGGCGAGGATGGCAAGAAGGAGTCCGAGGCCACCGTGGAGCGCAACGGCGACCAGGACTCCAGTACCAAGCAGTCCTGACTAAGCTCTGCGACAAACCCCTATCTGAAAGAACTGACGACCAGTGGCCCGACCGACCAGCCGCCACAGCCGACCGGGGCGTACGCTCCTGGTGCTTCTGGCGCTCATCCTCGCCCTGGGCGGGACGATGTTCCTGCAGAAGGCGTTCACGCCCAAACTGGGGCTCGACCTCGCCGGCGGCACGACGGTGACTCTGTCTCCCGTGACCCAGAACAACGCGGCTCCGCCAGAGGAGATCCTCGACCGAGCGGTCAACATCATCCGCGATCGGGTCAACGGCACCGGAATCTCCGATGCGGAGGTCGCCAAGTCCGGCGACAACATCATCATCTCCATCCCGGGCGTCGGTCAGAGCGAGGCCATCAAGCTGGTCGCGACCACCGCGGAGCTGCGCTTCCGCCAGGTTCTCGCCATGGCGGCCACGCAGGTCCCGCAGGACCTGGCGACCAACGCGCCGACGCCGAGCACCGCGCCGTCGGGCTCCGGCAGCCCGACGGCACAGCCGTCCGGCCAGCCGTCCACGCAGCCGTCCGCCTCGCAGTCGGCCGGCGCGCCGAAGCAGTCCGACGCCCCGGCCCAGCCCAGTGCCTCGCCCACGGGCAAGGCACTGTCGTCCGCGCTCACCGCCCCGACGCCCGCGGCCTCCGAGCCCGCGCAGACCGGGACACAGAACGGGACACAGAGCAAGGGGCAGAAGGCCGACCCGTCCGCGCAGCCGTCCGCCACCCAGCAGGACGGCAAGAAGCAGGACACCAAGAAGGACCAGGACGCCAAGGCCACGCCGTCGGGCAGCCCGACCGGCCAGGCCAGCGCGCCGCCGGAGCAGGACCCGTCCGCCGGCATCGACACCTCGGGCATCGACCCCAAGGTGTTGGAGCAGTTCGGCAAGCTCGACTGCGCCAACCCGGCCAACCGCGGCCAGGGTGTGCAGGACGACCCGAACAAGCAGGTCGCGGCCTGCGAGACCGACGGCTCGTACAAGTACGTTCTTGACGTGGCCAAGGTCGTCGGCACCGACATCGACACGGCCTCGGCGGGCATTCGCCAGGGCACCACCGAGTGGATCGTCCAGCTCGACTTCAAGAGCAAGGGCGCGGGCGAGTGGAGCAAGCTCACCACGACCGCCTACAACTCGCAGGAGCCGCGCAACAAGGTCGCGGTCGTGCTCGACGGCGTCGTCATCACCGCGCCCAACATCATCAGCCCGATCCCCGGCGGCCGGGCCGAGATCACGGGCGGGTTCGACCAGCTCAGCTCCACCAACCTGGCCGACCAGCTCAAGTACGGCGCGCTGCCGCTGAAGTTCAACCGCAGCTCGATCGACACGGTCTCCTCGACCCTGGGCCAGGACCAGCTCGAGGGCGGCCTGGTGGCGGGCCTGATCGGCCTGGCGCTCGTGCTCGTCTACTGTCTGCTCTACTACCGGGGCCTGGGCATCGTGGCGGTGCTGAGCCTCGTGGTCGCCACGATCATCACCTACACGTCGGTGGTCGTGCTCGGTCACAACGCCAACTTCCGGCTGTCGCTGCCGCACATCATCGGCCTGGTGGTCTCGATCGGCATCACCGCCGACTCCTTCATCGTGTACTTCGAACGCATACGTGATGAGATGAAGGAAGGTCGGCGGACGCTGCGCGCGGCCGTCGAGGTGGCCTGGGTCCGTGCCCGGCGCACGATCCTGATCGCCGACGCCGTCATGTTCATCGCCGCGATCGTGCTGTACTTCCTGGCGGTGGGCGGTGTGGCCGGGTTCGCGTTCGCGATGGGCCTGACCACGCTGATCGACGTCGTGGTGGTGTTCCTGTTCACCAAGCCGTTCATCGCTCTGCTGGCGAAGGTGAAGTTCTTCGCCAAGGGGCACCCGCTGTCGGGTCTGGACGCCGAGCGCATGAGCGAGGTCTCGACCGGCCGCACGACCACTCCGCAGGAGGCCTGAGATGGGACTGGGGCGTCGCCTCTATCGCGGCGAGATCGATGTCGACTTTGTCGGCAAATGGAGGCTGTGGTACAGCCTCTCCGGATTCCTGCTGCTCATCTCCCTCGCGGGGCTGCTGATCAACGGGCTCAACCTGGGCGTGGAGTTCAGGGGCGGGTCGGTGTTCTCGTTCAAGGCGCAGGGCACGAGCATCGAGCAGGTCCGCGAGGTCTTCCAGGAGCAGGGCGTTCACCAGCCGATCGTGCAGACGGCCGGCGACCGCTGGAGGGTCACCACCGAGACCCTCTCGGAGAGCACCACCAACCAGGTGCAGACCGCCGTCTCCAAGGACTTCAACGTCCCCGCCAACCAGGTCGACATTCAGTCGATCGGCGCGTCCTGGGGCGGTGAGGTCTCCCAGAAGGCCTGGCTCGGCCTGGGCGTGTTCATGCTGGCGATCATCCTGTACCTGTCGATGGCGTTCGAGCCGAAGATGGCGCTGGCCGCCATCGTCGCGCTCATCCACGACCTCGTCATCACGGCCGGCATCTACGCCTGGTCGGGCTTCGAGGTCACGCCGGCGACGCTGCTGGGCTTCCTGACCATCCTCGGTTATTCGCTCTACGACGCGGTCGTGGTGTTCGACATGATCAAGGAGGTCACGGCCAAGCTGGGGCACACGTCGAAGCAGACCTACTCGATGGCGGCCAACAACGCGCTGAACCACACGCTGATCCGGTCGCTGAACACCTCGCTGGTCGCGATCCTGCCGGTGGCGGCCATCCTGTTCATCGGCACCACGCTGCTCGGCGCGGGCACGCTGAAGGACCTGTCGCTGGCGCTGTTCGTCGGCATGATCGTCGGCACGTACTCGTCGCTGTGCGTGGCCACGCCGCTGCTGGTGACGCTGAAGGAGCGCGAGCCGAAATACCAGGCCATTGCCAGGAGGCTCGCCTCCACGGGAGGTGGCAAGGGAGCCAAGGGCTCCAAAAGCGCGGCCGTAGCCAAGGGGTAGCCGCCACGGCATCCCCGTACGACGCCCTCGCCCCGCACCGGGGTGAGGGCGTCGTCGTGTCCGAGAAGGTGTGGCATGCACCATCATGGAGCCCGGCAGACGGCCGGTGGAGAAATGCGAGGGAACCGCCATGAGTGAGCTGAGCACGCTGATCCTGGACCGGATCAGGGACGTGCCCGACTATCCGAAGCCGGGGGTCATGTTCAAGGACATCACCCCGCTCCTGGCCGACCCGGTCGCGATGGCCGCCGTGGTGGAGGAGCTGGCCGGGTTGCACCAGGTGGACAAGATCGTGGGGATCGAGGCGCGGGGGTTCATCCTGGCGGCGCCGGTGGCGTACCGGGCGGCGGCGGGGTTCGTCCCCGTGCGCAAGAAGGGGAAACTGCCCGCCGCGACCCTGGAAGAGTCCTACGATCTGGAGTACGGCTCCGCGACCATCGAGGTCCACCGTGACGCCTTCACGCCCGGCGACCGGGTTCTCGTCGTCGACGACGTGCTGGCCACGGGAGGCACCGCGGTGGCGGCGCTGGAGCTGGTCAAGAGGGCCGGAGCCGAGGTCGTCGGCATCGCCGTGCTGATGGAGCTGGCCTTTCTCAAGGGACGTGAGCGGCTGACGGGGGTGGATCTGCACTCCCTCGTGATCGTCTGAGCCCGGCCCGCGGCGGCCCAGGTTCGCCGCCTGGATACACTGGGGGATCTGGACTCGAAACGTGAGGAGCCATTGCGTGAGGAGTCTGTGTGCCCCGTGATGTGGTCGTGCCCGACGTAACCGACTCTGGCAACGCCGAGGCGCCCGGCGTTCCAGCGGTGCGTCGAAGGCGGTTTGGGGGTGGGGCCATGAATCCGGTGCTGGAGCCGTTGTTCCGGACGGTCCGTGCCACCCATCCCAAGGCCGACCTGCGCCTGATCGAGCGTGCCTACGACGTCGCCGCCTACCACCACCGCGACCAGAAGCGGAAGTCCGGCGACCCGTACATCACGCATCCGCTCGCCGTCGCGACGATCCTGGCCGA
Organism: Nonomuraea sp. NPDC050643; assembly: GCF_040654715.1. NCBI lineage: Bacteria > Bacillati > Actinomycetota > Actinomycetes > Streptosporangiales > Streptosporangiaceae > Nonomuraea > Nonomuraea sp. NPDC050643. Next base: position 9,209 of record NZ_JBFAIM010000062.1, read on the forward strand.
GCTCGGCACGGACGACGAGACGCTGTGCGCGGCGCTGCTGCACGACACGGTCGAAGACACCGCCTACAGCCTCGACGAGCTGCGCGGCGACTTCGGCGACACGATCGCGTCGCTGGTCGACGGCGTCACCAAGCTCGACAAGGTCAAGTTCGGCGACGCCGCGCAGGCCGAGACCGTCCGCAAGATGGTCGTGGCCATGTCGCGCGACATCCGGGTGCTGATCATCAAGCTGGCCGACCGGCTGCACAACATGCGCACCATGCGCTACCTGCCGGAGCACAAGCGCCACCAGAAGTCCCGGGAGACGCTGGAGATCTTCGCCCCGCTGGCCCACCGCTTGGGGATGAACACGATCAAGTGGGAGCTGGAGGACCTCGCCTTCGCCATGCTCTACCCCAAGCGTTACGACGAGATCGCGCGCATGGTGTCGGAGCGGGCGCCGCGCCGTGACCTGTTCCTGCAAGAGGTCATCGAGAAGGTCTCCGGCGACCTGCGCGAGGCGAAGATCCGCGCGGTGGTCAAGGGCCGGCCGAAGCACTACTACTCGGTCTACCAGAAGATGATCGCCCGCGACGTCGCCTTCGACGACATCTACGACCTGGTGGGCATCCGCGTGCTGGTCGACAGCGTGCGCGACTGCTACGCGGCGCTCGGCACGATCCACGCCCGGTGGAACCCGGTGCCCGGGCGGTTCAAAGACTACATAGCGATGCCCAAGTTCAACATGTACCAGTCGCTGCACACGACGGTGATCGGTCCCGAGGGCAAGCCCGTGGAGCTGCAGATCCGCACCCACGCGATGCACCACCGGGCCGAATACGGCGTGGCCGCGCACTGGAAGTACAAAGAGGAGGTCGGCGCCCCCGGCCCCACGGGCAAGGTCAAGCCGGGCAGCGACATGGCCTGGCTGCGCCAGCTCCTCGACTGGCAGAAGGAGACCTCCGACCCGGGCGAGTTCCTCGAGTCGCTCCGCTTCGACCTGTCGGTCTCCGAGGTCTACGTGTTCACCCCGAAGGGCTCGGTCATCGCCCTGCCCGAGGGGGCCACGCCGGTCGACTTCGCCTACGCGGTCCACACCGAGGTCGGTCACCGCTGCATCGGCGCGCGGGTCAACGGGCGGCTGGTGCCGCTGGAGTCGCGGCTCGGCAACGGCGACACGGTGGAGATCTTCACCTCGAAGTCGCCCGACGCCGGGCCGTCGCGCGACTGGCTGAAGTTCGTCAAGTCGGGCCGGGCCCGCAACAAGATCCGGCAGTGGTTCTCCAAGGAGCGCCGCGAGACCGCGATCGAGGCCGGCAAGGAGGCCATCGGGCGGGCCATGCGCAAGCAGGGCCTGCCGCTGCAGCGGCTGATGTCGGGCGAGGCGCTGCTGGCGCTGGCGCGCGACCTGCGCTACCCCGACGTGTCCGCGCTCTACGCGGCCGTGGGCGAGGGGCACATCGCGGCCCAGACGGTCGTGCAGAAGCTGGTGTCCTCGATCGGCGGCGTCGACAGCGCCGAGGAGGACATCGCCGAGACCTCGCTGCCGACCCGGCTGCGCGGCCGCCCCCGTGGCGGTGGCGGCGCCGGCGTGGTGGTGGCGGGCGACGCCGACGTGTGGGTCCGCCTGTCGAAGTGCTGCACCCCGGTGCCCGGCGACGACATCGTCGGATTCGTCACCCGGGGCCACGGCGTGTCCGTGCACCGGGGCGACTGCACCAACGTGCAGCAGCTCAAGTCTCAGCCCGACCGCCTGGTCGAGGTGAGCTGGTCGCCGAGCGACGACAGCGTGTTCCTGGTGGCGATCCAGGTGGAGGCGCTCGACCGGCCGCGGCTGCTGTCCGACGTCACGCGCACGCTCTCCGACCAGCACGTCAACATCCTGAGCGCCTCGGTGACCACTTCCAGGGACCGGGTGGCGATCAGCAAGTTCACCTTCGAGATGGGCGATCCCAAGCATCTGGGCCACGTCCTGAAGGCCGTACGCAACATCCAGGGCGTGTTCGACGTCTACCGCGTCAGCGGCGCCGGCAACTGAGCCCCCTGCGCCGGCACCGAGGGCTCAGTGCTGGCGCAGGTCCGGCAGGTTGACCACGATGGCCTCCTGCGTGCTGCGCGCGATCACCACGACCGCCTCCTCGGACGGGTCGGGGTTCTCCTCGCGGTGCGGCACGTACGGCGGCACGAAGACGTAGTCGCCCGGCCCGGCGTCGATGCGGACCTCCCGCTCGTCCTCCAGGAACACGAACGACGGCGTGCCGCTGACGACGTAGATGGCCGTCTCGGAGGCTCCGTGGTGGTGGTCGGACGAGCGCAGGCCGGGGGAGACGTGCGTCTGGCCCATCCACAGCCGCGAGGAGCCGGTCGCGGCTCCGCTGACGGCGGCCAGGCGGCGCATGCCCGGGCTCTGCGCCGTCTCGCCGGAGAGCTCTCCTGAGGCCACGTGACGCAGCGGCCGGTGGAAGGGGTCACCCTGACTGCGGTAACCCTCCCACAGGCGTCCTCCGGCCCGCTCGAGCACGTTCGTGGCCACCACCGTCAGCCGGGCGGGGTCGTCGCGGGCGGCGAGCAGCTCAGCGGCCAGATCGGCATCATGAGTGCGCAGCTCGCGCAGCAGCCACTTGCCCGTGCCCAGCCACCCCCGCCCCACGCCCAGCGCCGTCCTGGCGGTGGCCTGGACGATCTCCCAGGCGATGAACGCCCGCTCGCCCGAATCCGTCGCCCCCGCCAGGTCGTCCAGCAGGTCCGACAGCAGGTATCTGGCCCGCTCGGCCTGGCCGGACGTCAGCGTGGAGGGACCGGCCGACAGGCGCTCGCTCAGGGCGCTCTGCAGGTCGCTGGCCCGGCCGCCGGTCCTGTCGGTCAGCACGGCGCCCTCGGCGCAGATGCGCGCCAGAGTGGGCCGCCGCTCGTCGAAGCCGCTGTCGATGTAGGCGGCCAGGCTGGTCTCGCTGTGCGCGAACAGCTCGACCGGCCACTCGCGCCAGCGCAGCGTCTCGCGATAAGGGCCGGCCAGGCCGTCGAGCACCACCACGACGTCGAGATCCGAGGTGTGGGTGCGGCGCTCGGTGAGCACGCTGCCGCCGACGAAGGCGTACAGGGCGCCCGGGAACATCTCTTCGACGAAGGCGCGCGCGGCGGTGACGGGATCCATGCTGGCCAGAGTAGATCGGTGACGCCGTCGCTCGCCGCCCGAATCGGGCGACGGCGTCACGGGCGGGCGCAGAAAACCGGCCACCCCGGTACAGGACGCGGCCGAACGCGGCCGGCGCGGGCTCGGCGTCCCGCACCCGGATCCGGCCGAACGTGGTCAGCGTGCGTCCGGCGCCCGGCACCCTCGTGTCCGGGGTCCGGCACCGGATCCGGCCGCCCGCGCCGGGTTCAGCTGAACTCGGTCAGCGTGCGCTCGGCCTCCTCCAGCCACGAGCGGCGGGCGATCAGGGCCTCCTCGGCCTCCTTGACGTCCTTGGCGCGCCCGGCGGTCTGCGCCTTGGCCAGCCGCTTCTCCAGTTGCTCGATCGAGGTGCGGAGCTGGTCGACCGTGCTCTGGGCGCGGGCCCTGGCCTCGGGGTTGGAGCGCTTCCACTCGGCGTCCTCGGCCTTGCGCACGGCCTCGTCCACCTTGCGGAGCCCGCCCTCGAGCCGGTCGCGCTGCTCGCGCGGCACGGGCCCCGCGGCCTCCCACCGCTCGAGGATGTGCCGCAGCGCGCCCCTGGCCGTGCGCACGTCGGTCACCGGCAGGATCTTCTCCGCCTCGGTGAGCAGCTCCTCCTTGACCTGCGCGTTCGCGGCCAGCGAGGCGTCACGCTCGGCGAAGACCGCGGAGCGGGCCTGGAAGAACTGGTCCTGGGCGCCCTTGAAGCGCGCCCACAGCTCGTCCTCGGCCTCGCGCGAGGCGCGCCCCGCGTTCTTCCACTGCTGCATCAGCTCGCGGTAGATGGCCGCGGTCGCGCCCCAGTCGGTCGACTCCGCGATCGCCTCGGCCTCGGCGACGATGCGCTCCTTGGTCGCCCGCACACCCTCGCGCTGCTCGTCGAGCCCCGCGAAGTACTGCTTGCGCCGCTTGGCGAAGGCCGTGCGCGCCGCCGACAGCCGCTTCCACAGCGCGGCCTCGGTGACCCGGTCGATGCGGTCGGCCGCCTTCCACTCCTCGACGAGCTGGCGCAGCCGTTCGCCGCCGGACTTCCAGTGGGTGGTCTCGTCGGCGATGCGCTCGGCCTCGCCGACGATGCGCTCCTTGACCGTCCTGGCCTCGGCCCGCGCGTGCTCGCGGGCCGCCTTGACCTCCTCGCGGCGCTGGGCGACGAGCTCCGTCAGACCGTCGAGCCGGGCCGTCAGCGCGGCCAGATCACCTACGGCATGGGCGTCGGCGACGGCCTCGCGCAGCTTGGCGATGCTCGCCTCGGCCTGGGCCGGGGCCAGGTCGGTGCCCTTGACGCGCTGCTCGAGCAGCTGCACCTGGCCGGCCAGCTCGTCGTACTTGCGATGGAAGTAGGCCAGTGCCTCTTCGGGTTCACCGGCCTGCCAGGAGCCGACGGCCCGCTCTCCCTCAGCCGTACGCACGTAGACGGTGCCGTCGTCGTCTACCCGGCCCCACGGGTCGGTGCTCACCGTGTCCTCCCGCACTATCCATCAGACCCTTCGGGACTACTTCGTCCCTAGTTTGTATTACGTCAGCTCTTGCCGGCGATTGTCACGTCTTTGATTTCGATGGATTGCTTTGGCGCTCCTGTCCCGTCTCCCATGTCGGCGATGACGCCTGCTTTGTTCACCTTGTCCAGGATGTCGAGCCCCTTGGTGATCGTACCCACCGGCGTGTAATCCGGCGTGAGCCCGATGTCGCCGTAAACGAGGAAGAACTGGCTCCCCGTGCTGCCCGGCGCCTGGGTCTTGGCCATGGCCATCACGCCGCGCGTGTACTTGGCGCCCTGAAGGTTCTCCTCGGCCATCACGTAACCGGGGCCGCCGGAGCCGTCCTGGCTCTTGCCGTCGGCCTTGGCGGTCGGGTCGCCGCACTGCAGCATCGGGAACTTCTCGCTCCCGAGCCGGTGGCACTTGCTGCCGTCGTAGTACTTCTTCTTCGCCAGGAACTCCAGCGAGTTGGTCGTGCAGGGCGCCTTGGCGTTGTTGAGCTCGACCACGATGTCGCCCTGGTTCGTCTTGAACGTCATCGTCTTCGTCGCCGGCTCGGTCTTCACCTTCGTCGGCGGCATGCCGACGTCCTTGACCTGACCGCCGCTCGCGTCGGCGACGTAGTCGCACGTGCCCGTCGCCGCGTCGAACGGCTTGGGCCCCGTGCTCGGCGACGCCGCGGCCGTGTCGGCCGGCGACGCCGAGGGCGACGCGGCCGCCTCCGTCGCCGGGTCGTTGCCCCCGAGCAGCGCGACCGCGGCCACGATGCCGCCGACCACGATCACCACACCCGCGGTGGAGCCGATGATCGCCGTGCGCTTGGCCTTCTGCTCGCGCTCGATGCGGCGCTGCATCTGCCGCTCGTGGTGCTCGCGTGCCAGCTGCTTCTGCCGGTCCTTCCCCGTGGCCACCGCTTTGCCTCCCATAGTCAATCAACTGAGGTGGGCGAATCGTATCGGCCAACGGGTAATGATTCGCAGCCCGGCGACCCGCACCGGTACCCTTCAGTTACATTCCCATTGGCTTTTCGACGAGATCACCTGAGGCAGATGCTCATCGCCGGCTTCCCCGCAGGGGCCTTCCAGACCAATTGTTACGCTGTCGCGCCTGCCGCCGGCGAGGAGTGCGTGATCGTCGATCCTGGTCAGGACGCGACAGAGGGCGTGGACGAGCTGCTGCGCGAGCACCGGCTCAAGCCGGTCGCGGTCCTGCTCACCCACGGCCACCTCGACCACGTCTGGTCGGTGGCCCCCGTCTGCGGCGCGCGTGACGTCCCCGCGTGGATCCACCCCGACGACCGCCACCTGCTGAGCGACCCGGCCGCCGGCTGGTCCGGCACCAGCGCCTCGCTGTTCGGCGGGCTGACGCTGAGCGAGCCCGACGACGTGCGCGAACTGTCCGACGGCGCCGTGCTCCAGCTCGCCGGCCTCGAGCTCGTGGTCGACCACACGCCCGGCCATACCAAGGGGTCGGTGACCTTCCGGCTGCCCGCCGACGAGATCATGTTCTCGGGCGACCTGTTGTTCGCCGGCTCCATCGGCCGCACCGACCTTCCCGGTGGCGACTACGCGACCATCCTGAGCAGCCTGGCTACCAAGTGTCTGCCGCTGCCTGACGATACGGTCGTCCTGCCGGGCCACGGACCACAGACCACGATCGGCCGCGAGCGCGCGACCAACCCATATCTGAAGGAAGCAGCGCCGCACGCCGGTCCCACACGAGGGATCTAATGAGCTTCCAAGCACCGAAAGGCACCTTCGACTGGCTGCCGCCCCGCTCCGAGCGGGTCCTCGCCGTACGCGAGGCACTGACCACGCCGCTGCGCCTGGCCGGATACGGCTACATCGAGACACCTGTCTTCGAGGACACACAGTTGTTCGCCAGGGGCGTAGGCGAGTCCACGGACATCGTCTCGAAGGAGATGTACACCTTTCCCGACAAGGCCGGCCGATCCCTGACCCTGCGCCCCGAGGGCACGGCCTCGGTCGTGCGCGCGGTGCTGCAGCACAACCTGCACAACGGCCAGCTCCCGGTGAAGCTGTGGTACTCCGGCAGCCAGTTCCGCTACGAGCGCTCGCAGAAGGGCCGCTACCGCCACTTCTGGCAGGTCGGAGCCGAGGCGCTCGGCTCCGAGGACCCGGCGCTCGACGCCGAGCTGATCGTGCTGGGCACGCGGGGGTTCGCCTCACTCGGGCTGAAGCAGGTCAAGCTGCTGGTCAACTCGCTCGGCGACAAGAACTGCCGGCCCGCCTACCGGGCGTCGCTCCAGGAGTTTCTGCGCGGGCTCGATCTCGACGAGGACACCCGGGCGCGCATCGAGATCAACCCGTTGCGGGTGCTCGACGACAAGCGGCCAGAGGTGCAGGCGCAGCTCGGGGGCGCTCCGCTGGTGGTCGATCACTTGTGCGCGGCCTGCAACGCCTACCACGAGGAGGTCCGCGCGCTGCTGACCGCCTCTGGGGTCGAGTTCGAGGACGACCCGCGCCTGGTCCGAGGGCTCGACTATTACACGCGCACCACGTTCGAGTTCGTGCACGGCGGGCTCGGCTCACAGTCGGCCGTGGGCGGCGGTGGGCGCTACGACGGGCTCAGCGAGATGCTCGACGGCCCGCCGCTGCCCAGCGTCGGCTGGGCACTCGGCGTGGATCGTACATTCCTGGCGATGGAGGCCGAGGGCCTGCTCGGCGACGACACCGCACAGGAGCGCGTCCAGGTGTACGGTGTCCCGCTGGGTGACGACGCTCGCCGCCGCATGTTCCTGCTCGTCGGCGAGTTGCGCGAGGCGGGCGTCAACGCCGACATGGCCTACGGCGGCAAGGGGCTCAAGGGTTCGATGAAGGGTGCCGATCGCTCGGGCGCCCGGTTCGCGCTGATCCTGGGCGAGCGTGACCTCGCCGCCGAAGCCGTGCAAGTGAAAGACCTGGCCACCGCCGAGCAGACCGAGGTGCCGCTGGCCAAGGTCGTCGACGTCTTGAAGGGGAAGGTGCAGTGACCGGCGAGTCAGGTCCGCTGCCTCCCCTCTCCTATCCGTATGAAGGGAAAGTGCAGTGATCCGCACGCATACCGCCGGGTCGCTCCGCGAGGAGCACGCCGGGCAGCAGGTGACGCTGGCAGGATGGGTGGCGCGCCGCCGTGACCACGGCGGCGTCGTCTTCATCGACCTGCGTGACGCCTCCGGCTCGGCGCAGGTGGTCTTCCGCGAGGAGGACCACGCCCACGACCTGCGCGCCGAATACTGCGTGCAGGTCGTCGGCCAGGTCCGGGTGCGCCCCGAGGGCAACGAGAACCCCGACCTGCCCACCGGCGCGATCGAGGTGGTGGCCGACCGGGTCGAGGTGCTGAGCGAGTCCGCGCCGCTGCCGTTCCCGATCGAGGGCAACGTGGGGGTGTCGGAGGAGGCGCGGCTGAAATACCGCTACCTCGACATCCGCCGCCAGCAGGTGGCCCACGCGATGCGCACCCGCTCCAAGGCCACCTACCTGGCCAACGAGGTGATGCACGAGCTCGGCTTCGTCTACGTCGAGACGCCGACGCTGACCCGCTCCACGCCCGAGGGCGCGCGCGACTTCCTGGTGCCGGTGCGCCTGCAGCCCGGCAACTGGTACGCGCTGCCGCAGTCGCCGCAGCTCTTCAAGCAGCTTCTTCAGGTGGCCGGCCTCGAGCGCTACTACCAGCTCGCCAAGTGCTACCGCGACGAGGACCTGCGGGCCGACCGGCAGCCGGAGTTCACCCAGATCGACGTCGAGATGTCCTTCGTGGACCAGGAGGACGTCATCGCGGTCGGCGAGCAGCTGATCGGCCGGATCTGGAAGGAGATCCTCGGCTACGAGCTGCCGGCGCCGCTGCCGCGCATGACGTACGCCGACGCGATGGCCCGCTACGGCTCCGACAAGCCTGACCTGCGCTTCGGCCAGGAGCTGGTCGAGATGACCGAATACTTCGCCAGCACCTCGTTCCGCGTCTTCCAGGCCGACTACGTGGGCGCCGTGGTCATGCCGGGCGGCGGCGCGCAGACGCGCAAGGAGCTCGACGGCTGGCAGGAGTGGGCCCGCTCGCGCGGCGCCAAGGGCCTGGCCTACGTGCTCGTCCAGGAGGACGGCACGCTCGGCGGCCCGGTCGCCAAGAACCTGTCGGAGGAGGAGTTGTCCGGGCTGGCCGAGAAGGTGGGCGCCAGGCCGGGTGACGCGATCTTCTTCGCCGCCGGTGCCAGGAGCGCCGCCCGCGACCTGCTCGGCGCGGCCCGCCTGGAGATCGGCCGGCGCTGCGACCTCATCGACGAGTCGCAGTGGTCGTTCCTGTGGGTCGTGGACGCGCCCATGTTCGAGGAGGACGGCGAGGGCGGCTGGACGGCCGTGCACCACCCGTTCACGGGGCCGAAGCCGGAGTGGGCCGACAACTTCCAGGACCACCCGGGCGAGGCGCTGGCGTACGCGTACGACATGGTCTGCAACGGCATGGAGATCGGCGGCGGCTCGATCCGTATCCACCGGGCCGAGATGCAGCAGCGCGTCTTCGACGTGCTCGGCATCTCCAAGGAGGAGGCGGAGAGCAAGTTCGGCTTCCTGCTGGAGGCGTTCAAGTACGGCCCGCCCCCGCACGGAGGCATCGCCTACGGCTGGGACCGCATCTGCATGCTGCTGTCCGGCGGCGACTCCATCCGAGACGTGATCGCGTTCCCGAAGACGGCCTCCGGCTTCGACCCGCTCACGGGCGCGCCCACGCCGATCACGTCCGACCAGCGCAAGGAGGCGGGCGTCGACGCCACGCCCAAGCAGCAGCAGTGACCTCCTGAGAGGTGAGAACACGGCAGGCGCCCCGCGTGGCGGGACGCCTGCCGTGTTCCGTGTGCCTCAGGAGAACGTGATCCGCTTGATGATCACGGGGTTCTTCGGGGCAGTCGTGCCGCCGTCGCCCGTGATGTCGGCCTCGTTGACGATGAGGTCCTTGCCGCTGGCGGCCAGGCCGACCAGCATGTCCATGCCCTCGCTGACCATGCCGACGACGTTGTAGCCGTCGCCGATCTGGATGTTCTCGTCCGACAGCGAGATGGCGAACTGGCTGTTGTTCTGGCCCGCCGCGTCACCCGCCTGGGTCAGGAAGACCACGCCCTTGCCGACCGGGATGTCGATGTTCTCGTCGGTGAAGACGTAGCCGGACGTGCCCTGGCCGTCGGTCGGGTTCTTGCCGTCGGCCTTGGCCTGCGGGTCGCCGCACTGCAGCAGGTGCACGCCGGACACGTCGGGCGTGACCAGGCGGTGGCACTTCATGTCGTTGTAGAACTTCTTCTGCGCCAGGAACTGCAGCGAGTTCACCGAGCACGGCGCCGCGTCCGTCATCAGGTCGACCACGACCTTGCCCCGGTTGAGCTCGATCGTCATCTTCTTCAGCTTCATGTTGGGCCGCTTGCCCGGCAGCCCCACGAACTTGTTCGGCACCGACTTCTCGCGCTTGTACGAGCACGTCACCGGCCCGGTCTTGGCCGGCGTCGGCGAGGTCGCGGGCTCGCTGGGGCTGGCGCTCGCGCTGGCCGAGGCACTGGCCGAAGCACTGGCCGAAGCGCTCGCCTGCGCGCTGGCGGAGTCCCCGTCATTGTTGACCAGGGTCGTGGCGGCGAAGACGCCGGCCGCGACCACGACGACGGCCACGCCCGCGCCGATCAAGGTGTTCCGCCGTGCCTTGGCGGTCTGGTCGGCGGCCCGCTTGGCCTGCCGCTCCTTGTGCTCCCGCGCCAGCTCTGCCTGGCGGTCTTCCTCGTTCTGGCGGTCGTCGCCGCTCACCGCTATGTCCTCTCATTTTTGCCCGTGCATGACCAAACAACTCCGCGAATGCTACCGGCCTCCGATATGTGACGGACGTAAGTGGCGAAAGCCGTAGCTGCGACACCTGAGGTCGCGAACCATATGGTGCTGCCATGCGTAGTTGAAACGAGCACTAAGGAGCGACCCATGTTCGACCAGATCCTGGGCCTGCCGGCCCACCCCTTGATCATTCACTTCGCGGTGGTGCTGACCCCGCTGCTCGTCGTCGTCGCGGCGGCCTACGCGCTGGTGCCCCGCTGGCGCCCGTACGTGGCGTGGGCGGCGGTGCTGCTCGCCCTGGCCTCGCCCGGCGCGGTCTTCGCGGCCAAGCAGAGCGGCGAGAGCCTCAAGGCGGCCCGCTTCTCCACGGCGGAGGGCGAGCTGGCCACCCGCATCTCGACCCACCAGGGCTTCGCCAACCCGCTGCTGCTGTCGGTCCTCGGACTGGCCGTGGCGACCCTGCTGCTCGTGTACGTCACCCGCCCGTCCCGCGACTCCGTCGGCCGCGACCGTCTGGGTCGTCCGGTCACGCTGACCCTGTCGGGCCTGACGCTGGCGCTGGCCGCGGTGGCGGGCTACTACGTCTTCCAGGCCGGGGACTCGGGCGCGAGAGCGGTCTGGGCCTAGTAATCTCGCATTGTGGATAGCCTGTTCGATTCGGCGGCTGAGGAGGCCACCCCGCAGCCGCTCGCGGTGCGGATGCGTCCGCGTTCCCTCGACGAGGTGATCGGCCAGCGTCACCTGCTCGGCCCCGGCACCCCGCTGCGGCGCCTGGTCGAGAGCGAGGCTCCCATGTCGCTGTTCCTGTGGGGGCCGCCGGGCACCGGCAAGACCACGCTGGCCTATGTGGTCTCCAACGCCACCAAGCGCCGCTTCGTCGAGATCTCGGCCGTGTCGGCGGGCGTCAAGGACGTCCGGGCCGCCATCGACAACGCCCGCCGCGAGCTGGGCATGACCGGCCGCCAGACCGTGCTGTTCGTCGACGAGGTGCACCGCTTCAACAAGGCCCAGCAGGACGCCCTGCTGCCCGCGGTGGAGAACCGCTGGGTCACCTTCATCGGCGCCACCACGGAAAACCCGTTCTTCTCGGTCATCTCGCCGCTGCTGTCCCGCTCGCTGCTGCTCACGCTGGAGTCGCTGACCGACGACGACGTACGGGCGGTGCTGGAGCGCGCGGTGTCCGACCCGCGCGGCCTGGGCGGGCGGGCCACGCTGGCTCCGGAGGCCCTGGAGCACCTCGTCCGCCTGGCGGGGGGCGACGCGCGCAGGTCGCTGACCTACCTGGAGGCCGCGGCGCTGCTGAGCGACGATCTCACGGTCGAGGTCGTGGAGAAGGCCGTCGACAAGGCCGCCGTGCGTTACGACCGGCAGGGCGACCAGCACTACGACGTGATCAGCGCGTTCATCAAGTCGATGCGCGGCTCCGACGCCGACGCCGCGCTCCACTACCTGGCCCGCATGATCGAGGCGGGGGAGGACCCGCGCTTCATCGCCCGCCGCATCGTCATCTTCGCCTCCGAAGACGTCGGCATGGCCGACCCGACCTGCCTGCAGACCGCGGTGGCCGCCGCGCAGGCGGTGCAGCTCATCGGGCTGCCCGAGGGGCAGATCAACCTGGCCCAGGCGGTCATCCACTGCGCGATGGCGCCCAAGTCCAACGCCGTGGTCAAGGCCATCGGCGCGGCCGTCGGCGACGTCCGCAAGGGGCTGATCGGCCAGGTGCCCGGCCACCTGCGCGACGCCCACTACCAGGGCGCCGCCAAGCTCGGCCACGGCGACGGCTACAAATACCCGCACGACTTCGAGCACGGGCTGGTCCGCCAGGACTACGCGCCCGAGCAGATCCGCGACAAGCGCTACTACGAGCCGACCCGGCACGGCGCGGAGGGCCCGGTGGCCGAGCGGTGGGCCAAGATCCGCAGCTTCCTGCGAGGGACATGACCGACCACCGCGCCTCCTTCGACGCCGCGATCACCTTCGGCAACGGCGGCGACCTCGTCGTGCACGGCTTCCGCGTCGACCTGCCCGGCCCCGACACCGCCGAGAGCGAGATCGCCGCGCTGTTCGTGGCCTCGCTCGGCCTGCTCATGACCGACACCGTGCGGCTCACCGACCTGCGAATCTTCGCCGAGCCGCACAAGGGCACCAGGGGCGGCCCGTCCGACCGCCGCCAGGCCCTCGAAGCCCCCGAGCGGGGCGCGCTGGTCGAGCTCGGCCGCCTGCCGCACGAGGGCGGCACCCACCTCGAGGCGCCCGGTGGCGACCTCGCCGCCGTCCCCCTGGGCGGGGCCGTCGACGTTCCCGCCGTCGTGGTGCGCGTCACGGGGGCCGGCCGGCGCACGATCGACGTGGGCTCGCTGGCCGCCTTCGACGTACGCGGCCACGCCGTCCTCCTGCACACCGGCCTGCGCGCGGGCCACCGCCTCACCCCCGAGGCCGCCGCCTGGTCGCTGGAGCACGGCGCCGCGCTCGTCGCCACCGACGCCGACCGGCTCGAAGACGACGCCCGGGACGTGCTTCTCGGCGGGGGTGCGCCCGTCGTGGAGGGGCTCACCGGGCTGGAGGGCCTTCCGCCCACCGGCATCCTGTTCACGGCCGCGCCGCCACGCCTCCAGGGCGTCGGACGCGCCCCGGTACGCGCCTACGCCCGCGTTCCCAAGATTGTGGAAAGCCGTACTAAATAGCCGTTCAAGGGGAATCACCACCGTGTGACGGCGACTGTTACCCCCGGCGGCGGCCTCTTCGGCCCCCGGTCGATCACCTGGCGGATCCACACCGAGACGCCCGCCCTGCCGGCCTCCCTGCGCGCCTTCCAGCTCCAGGCCCTGCGCCCCCGCACCATCCGCGGCATCGCCCAGAACTGCCTCCTCGACGACCCCGAGGTGGCCCGCGCCCGGCTGCGGCACCAGCTCGACTACGTCACCGTGCGCACCTTCGGCACCCGAGAGCAGGCCGAACGGCTGGGCGAGCGCGTACGCCGCGTCCACGCCCGCCTCATCGGCCTCGACCCCGGCACCGGCACCCTGTTCCGCGTGGACGAGGAGGAGAACCTGCGCTGGGCCCACTGCGCGGAGACCTCCTCCCACCTGGAGATCGCCAAGCGCTCCGGCGTCCGGCTCACCCCCGCCGACTGCGACGCCTACGTGGCCGAGCAGCGGCGCAGCGCCTGGCTCGTGGGCCTGACCGACGCGCCGGGCAGCACAGCGGAGCTCGACGACCACCTCGACGGCATGCGTCCCCTCCTGTCCGCCACCGACGAGGCCCGCGACGCCCTGCGCCGCAGTGTCAGCCCGCCGTTCCCGCTCCGGCCGTCGTTCTGGCGGGCGCTCGTGGCGGACCCGCTCACGGTCGGCTCGCTGCCCGCCGCCGGGGCGCTCGCGTTCGCCACCCTGCCCGCCTGGGCCAGGCGGATGTACGGCCGCGGCGGCGACGGCGCGGCGGAGCACGCCGCGGGCACGGCGCTCAGGGCCCTGCGCTCGGCGGCCATGGCCATGCCGGAACGACTGGTGGCGCCGGAGGTCAGGGCGGCGCGCGGCCTCATGCGAGCGGTCACGGAAGTGCCAGGGGCCGACGTGGCGGCCTGATCACGGTCGCCTTCCGCACTAACGTTGTCACTCGAACGCGATAGGGTCTTGCCGTTCCGGCCCAGCGTACGAGGGAGATGAGCGGATGCTTACCGCTGGAGAGGTCGCCGGGCTGATCGCGGCCACGGGCTGGATGGTCCTGGTCTGCGTTCTCGTCATGGTGCTCGTCAAGCTCGCCCGGCTGCTCACGGAGACCACCAAGGCGGTCTCCGACCTGAACAACCGCCTGATACCGATGCTCGACGACATGAGCGTCACGGTCAACGAGACCAACAGGCAACTGATCGCCGTCGAGGCCATCGCCAAGGACGTCAAGCAGGTCAGCGGCCACGCCGCCAAGCTGAGCGCGGTGACGCAGACCATGTTCACCGGGCCGCTGATCAAGGTGTCCTCGCTCGGCCACGGCGTGCGCCGGGCCATCGAGGCCCGCCGGCCGCCCAGGCGGAAGGCGCAGCAGGGACGGCCGCGATGATCCGACGGCTGTTCTACCTGTCCCTTGGCGCGTTCCTGGCCCTCTGGGTGATGCGCAGGCTGCAGGCGCTCCATCCCGACCACGTCGCCCGCCGGACCGCCAACGGCGCCGCGGGCATGCTCAGGCGGGTGAGAGACTTTACCCACGACGCGCTCGGCGAGGCCGCGGAGCGCGAAACCGAGTTGCGGGCCCGCTTCGGGCTCGACAACCCTGAAGACAACCACTGACTACAGCAAAGGATGGCCACCATGGAGTCGGCAGAGATCGCCCGCCGCTTCCTGCGCTTCTTCGAGGAGCGTGGGCACAAAGTCGTGCCCTCGGCCAGCCTGATCGCTGAGGACCCCACGCTGCTCCTCGTTCCTGCCGGTATGGTGCCGTTCAAGCCGTACTTCCTGGGGCAGCGCAAGCCTCCGGCGTCCCGGCTGGCCACGGCGCAGAAATGTGTGCGCACCCCCGACATCGAAGAGGTCGGCAAGACCACCAGGCATGCCACGTTCTTCCAGATGCTGGGCAACTTCTCCTTCGGCGACTACTTCAAGGCCGAGGTGATCCCGTTCGCGTGGGAGCTGCTGACGCGCTCCGAGTCCGACGGCGGCTTCGGTTTCCCCGAAGACCGGCTCTGGGCGACCGTCTACCACGACGACGACGAGGCGTAC
Source organism: Nonomuraea sp. NPDC050643 (assembly GCF_040654715.1). Lineage (NCBI taxonomy): Bacteria > Bacillati > Actinomycetota > Actinomycetes > Streptosporangiales > Streptosporangiaceae > Nonomuraea > Nonomuraea sp. NPDC050643. Next base: position 24,330 of record NZ_JBFAIM010000062.1, read on the forward strand.
GACATCTGGCGCAACCGCGTCGGCGTTCCCGAGGAGCGCATCCAGCGCCGCGGCCTGGAGGACAACTACTGGCACATGGGCGTGGCCGGCCCCGGCGGCCCCTGCTCGGAGATCTACTACGACCGCGGCCGCGAATACGGCAAGGAGGGCGGCCCCGTCGCCGACGAGGACCGCTACCTCGAGGTGTGGAACCTCGTCTTCATGCAATACCAGCTCAGCCAGGTCCGCAGCAAGGTCGACTTCGACGTGGCGGGCGAGCTGCCGGCCAAGAACATCGACACCGGCATGGGCCTCGAGCGCATGGCGACGATCCTGCAGGGCGTCGACAACCTCTACGAGATCGACACCACCTACAAGATCCTCGACAGGGCGGCCGACCTCACCAAGACGCGCTACGGCCGCGACCACCGCTCCGACGTCAGCCTGCGGGTCATCGCCGACCACGTGCGCACCGGCACCATGCTGGTCGCCGACGGCGTCATGCCCGGCAACGAAGGCCGCGGCTACGTCCTGCGCCGCATCCTGCGCCGGTCCATCCGCAACCTGCGGCTGCTCGGCTCCGGCGACGAGCGCTACATGCACGAGCTGACCGACGTCGCGATCAACGTCATGGGCGAGCAGTACCCCGAGCTCAAGAACGACGCGCCGCAGATCCACGCGGTCGTCGACGCCGAGGAGGCGAGCTTCCTCGGCACGCTCCGCACCGGCACCGCGATCTTCGACGTGGCCGTCGAGGAGACCAAGCGCAAGGCCGGCAGCATGCTGCCCGGCGACCAGGCGTTCAAGCTGCACGACACCTACGGCTTCCCCATCGACCTGACGCTGGAGATGGCGGCCGAGCATGGGCTCAAGGTCGACGAAGAGGGCTTCCGCCGGCTCATGAAGGAGCAGCGGCAGATGGCCAAGGCCGACGCCGCCGCGAAGAAGACCGGCAACGCCGACATCTCCGTCTTCGGGCAACTGCTCGAGGCGGCGGGCAAGGTCGAGTTCCTCGGCTACGACCAGACCGAGGCCGACACCAGCGTGGTGGGCATCCTCGTCGACGGCGTGTCCGTCCCGGCGGCGGGCGCGGGCACCACGGTCGAGGTCGTGCTGGCGCGCACCCCGTTCTACGCCGAGGGCGGCGGCCAGCTCGCCGACCAGGGCGTGATCCGCACCAGCGGCGCGGAGGTCGAGATCGTCGACGTGCAGTCGCCGCTGGCGGGGCTCGTCGTGCACCGCGGCAAGATCCGCAGCGGCGAGCTCAAGGCCGGCGACGAGGCGCAGGCCGAAATCGACCTCGAGCGGCGCCGCGCGATCTCGCGCAGCCACAGCGCCACCCACCTGGTCCACCGCGGCTTCAAGAACGCGCTGGGCGAGACGGCGGCCCAGGCCGGCTCGGAGAACTCGCCCGGCCGCTTCCGATTCGACTTCACCGCGGCGGGCGCGGTCCCGCAGAGCGTCCTGCGCGACGTCGAGGACGAAGTCAACGCCGTGCTCATCAACGACCTCAAGGTCAACGCCTTCTACACCTCGCAGGCCGAGGCGAGGGCGATGGGCGCGCTGGCGATGTTCGGCGAGAAATACGGCGACGAGGTCCGCGTCGTCGAGATCGGCGACTACTCGCGCGAGCTGTGCGGCGGCACCCATGTCCACAGCTCCGGCCAGCTCGGCCTGGTCAAGGTGCTGGGCGAGCAGTCGGTCGGCGCGGGCGTGCGCCGCGTCGAGGCGCTCGTCGGCATCGACGCCTTCCGCTTCCTGGCCCGCGAGAGCGTGCTGGTCGCCCAGCTCACCGAGCAGCTCAAGGCGCGCCGGGAGGAGCTGCCCGAGCGCATCGAGGGCATCGTCACCCGGCTGCGCACCGCGGAGAAGGAGCTGGAGAAGGTCCGCTCCGCGCAGGTGCTCCAGGCGGCCGGCGATCTGACGACCCAGGCGCGTGACCTGCAGGGTGTCTCCGTGGTGACACACCGCGCGCCTGATGGAACCGGCGCCGATGACCTGCGTAAGCTCGCGCTTGATGTGCGTGGCAGGTTCCCGGCCGACCGGCCGGCGGTCGTCGTGATCGCCGGTGCCCCCTCCGACCGGCCGGTGGTGGTTGCCGCGGTCAACGAGGCGGGGCGCGAGCGGGGGCTCAAGGCCGGGAAACTGGTCGGCGTCGCCGCCAAGGCTCTTGGGGGTGGCGGTGGCGGCAAGGACGATGTCGCGCAGGGCGGTGGCACACGCGCGGAGGCGATCGGCGACGCGCTGCGCATGGTCGAAGAGGCCATCTCGGGGCAGCTCAGCTGATATGAGATTCGGTTCACGGATCGGCGTCGACGTCGGTTCCGTACGTGTCGGCGTGGCCCGCAGCGACCCATCCGGGATGCTGGCCACGCCGGTAGAGACCGTCAGGCGGGGCAAAGGCGACCTCGACCGCATCGCCGCGATCGTCGCCGAGCACGAGGCGATCGAGGTCGTGGTGGGGTTGCCCACCTCGCTGTCGGGGCGCGAAGGTCAGGCCGCGGGGCTGGCGCGCGAGTTCGCCGCCAAGCTCGCCGCCCGGCTCGCGCCGACGCCCGTGCGGCTGTTCGACGAACGGCTGACCACGGTGGCCGCCCAGCAGGGGCTACGGGCCAGCGGGGTGCGGGCCAAGAAGCAGCGCAGCGTCGTGGATCAGGCGGCGGCGGTCGTGCTGCTGCAGGACGCGCTCGACTCGGAGCGCGCGACGGAAAGACCACCAGGCAGGCCCGTCGAACCGCCCCCAGCGGCCGACGGACCTGCCTCATGAGCGGCCTGCCAACGGACACGACCGCCCTTTGCCCCACGCGGCTCACACGCGGGGCGACGGGCGGAGTGCGCCGTGCCACGACACTCCGGGAGACCGTTCGGGTCAGGACCGCGGGTGTCACGACGGCTCGCGTCAGGCCGGCTCGCGTCGCTCCGGCTCTCGTCACGATCGGGCGTGTTGCAACGGCCTGTGTGATGACGGCTCTCGTCACGACGGTGCGCCACACAGCAGCGCGTTTCACGGCTGCCCGCGTGGCGGTGGCGCGCCTTTCGACCGTGTCCCTTTCGAGCGCGCGTCTCACGGTCGCGCGCCTTTCGACCACGCGCCCCGCGACCACGCGCCCCGCGACCACGCGTCTCACGATCGCTCGGGTTACGGGCTCGGGGGGCGGCGAGGTCGGGGTTGCCGAGGCGCTCGCCGCCCGTGTCACGGGCGCGTGTGGCGGGGCGGGGCACCGGGGTGTCGGCCTGGTGGTCGGCCTGGTGGTCGGCGCGGTTCATGTGCGGCTCGCTCGGGTTCTCCGGGACGGTCGTGTGATCCCGAGCGGGGTGATCGTGTGAACGGCCCGCCCGAGGACGAGGACGACGTCGGTGACGTGATCCCGTTCCGGCCCGGGGACACCACCCCCGAGGACGCCGAGGACGGTGAGCGACGGGAAGGGGAGGCCGTTCCCGAGGCGGAGGTCATCCCGCTGCCCGCGCGGCGGCAGGGGGCCATGCGCAGGGCCGGGCTGCTGTCCGCCGGCCTGGTCGCCGGGGTGCTGGCGCTCGGGGTGGGGGCCATCGCGGTGCTGAAGCCGTACCTCAGTCCTGATGACTTCGAGGGGCCTGGCAACGGGGCGGTGACCGTGCGCATCTCGCCTGGTTCCAGCGCGGAGGCCATCGGGTCGGCGCTGGCCGATGCCGGGGTGGTGGCGAGCGTGCGGTCGTTCGTGAAGGTGGCGGAGGATCGCGCCGTCAGCGACCGGCTGCGGCCGGGGCACTATCGGCTGCGCAAGGGCATGGCCGCGGGCGCGGCGCTCGACCTGCTGCTCGCGCCCGCGTCCAGGGTCGTGCGGCGGGTCACGGTGCCCGAGGGGATGCGTACGTCGGAGGTGCTCAGCCGCGTGGCCAAGCTGGCCGGGCTGCCGCTCAAGGAGTTGCAGGGCGTCGACAAGGACCTCGTCGGCCTGCCCTCGTACGCCAAGGGCCTTGAGGGGTTCCTGTTCCCCGCCACGTACGAGATCGAGCCCGGCGACACGGCCGTGGACGTACTGGCGGCCATGGTCGAGCGCTTCACCACCGCCGCCCGAGACGTCGACCTGGAGGAGCAGGCCGCGCGGGTGCGCCTGAACCCGCTCCAGGCCGTCACGGTGGCCAGCATGATCCAGGCGGAGGGCGGGACCGACGAGGACTACCCGAAGATCTCCAGAGTGATCTACAACCGCCTCGAGAAGGGCACCCCGCTGGAGATCGACAGCACCGTCCTGTACGCCCAGGGCCGCCGCACCCTGAAGGTCACGGAGAGCGACACCAAGGTGGACTCTCCGTTCAACACCTACCGCCATCGGGGGCTGCCGCCCGGCCCCATCGCCAATCCCGGCGAGAAGGCGCTGATGGCGGCGCTGAACCCTGCGGAAGGCGATTGGCACTGGTTTGTAACCACGGATCCGAAGCATAGAATCACCAAATTCACCAATAAAGAGAGCGAGTTCGTGAGATACCGGGAAGAGCTGAACAAGAACCTCGGGGCGAGCTGATGTTCAACGAGACCCCCTCTCTCCCTACGCGAAAGCCCCAAAACGGGGCATGCGCGCTCTTCTCGTCCTTTAGCATGGCTACTCAGAGTGATCTCCGTCGGTCATGGGAACATGTCCGGCGGATCCCCCAGTTTCGCTCGGTGACCCCAGCCGGTTCTGCGGTTCCGCTTGACGTCTGGCGGGCACTACCGGGAGATTGGCCAGCGCACCTATGAACGATCTCGATCTGAACACCTTGCTCGGCGCCGAGGACGACGAAGGCGCCACCCGGCGCGGCGCCCGTGGCGGCAAACGCGGCGGCCGCAGGCGTCGCCGCCGCCGCAACCGGGGCGGATTCATGGCGCCGTTGCTCGCCTTCTTCGTGCTGGCGGGCATCCTCGGCGGCGGCGGATATTACGGCTACCTCTGGCTCAGTGACGCACTCGTGCCCGACGACTACACCGGCCAGGGCACAGGCGAGGTCGTCATCGAGATCAAGGACGGCCAGAGCGCTTCCGACGTCGCGCTGGAGCTGGAGAAGCAGGGGGTCGTGGCCAGCGCCAGGGCCTTCACCAACGCCGTCGCGAACGCGAACAAGAGCGCCTCGCTGCAGCCCGGCGAGTACAAACTGCGCAAGAAGATGTCGGCCGCCAGCGCGGTGGCCATGCTCGTGCCGGAGAACCGCCTGCTCGCCACGGTGACGATCCCGGAGGGCCGGCGCCTGTCCGACACGCTCGCCCTGCTGGCCAAGGCCACCGACAAGCCGGTCAAGGAGTTCACGGCGGCGGCCAAGGACACCGGCGACCTCGACCTGCCGTCGTACGCCAACGGCAAGCTCGAGGGATACGCCTTCCCGGCCACGTACGAGTTCCGCCCGAAGACCACGCCGAAGCAGATGCTGTCGGACATGGTCAAGCGGTTCAACCGCACGGCCGAGACGGTGGACCTGGCGGGCGGGGCCAAGGCGCTCGGCCACACGCCGCACGAGATCATGATCATCGCCAGCATCGTGCAGGCCGAGGCGGGCCGGCAGGTCGACATGCCCAAGATCGCCCGCGTCATCTACAACCGGCTCGAGCGTAAGCCGCAGATGAAGCTCGAGATGGACAGCACGGTCATGTACGCGCTGGGCAAATACCGCACCGCGGCGACCATCGCCGAGACGAAGACGAAGCATCCATACAACACGTACATGTACCTGGGGCTGCCGCCCGGCCCGATCACCAACCCCGGTGACCACGCGATCGAGGCGGCGCTCAACCCGGCCAAGGGCCCCTGGCTCTACTTCGTCGCCACCGACCCCAACAGCGACGTCACCAGCTTCGCCACCACGGAGGCCGAGCGCCAGGCGCTCCTGGCCGAGTACAAGGCGAACGGCGGCTAGGACTCAAGGCGGCTCAAGGCGGACGGCGGTCAAGGCCGCAAGGCTTGTGGCGGCCGGAACCGTCGGGCGGGCGGATCCGTAAGGCGGCAGGGCCATAAGGCGGCAGGGGTGAGGTCTGCGGCGGCTCGCCTGGCACCACGACGACGGCGCGCGACCGGATGGTCGTGCGCCGTCGTCATGTCCGGGCGATAAGGTCTTCCTGTTCGGAGAAGGAGTGTGGATGCGGGCTGCGGTGATGGGGTCGCCCATCGGCCATTCGCTCTCGCCCTACCTGCACAGGGCCGCCTACCAGGCGATGGGGCTCGGTGGGTGGAGCTATGAGGCGTTCGAGTGCGACGAGGCGCGGCTGCCGGGGCTGCTGGCGGAGCTGACGCCCGTGCGCGGCCAGGCCGGCGCCGGTGCGGACGCCGGTTCGGACGCCTGGGCGGGGCTGTCGCTGACCATGCCGCTCAAGCGGGCCGTGCTGCCCCTGCTCGACACCGTCTCCGCGCTGGCCGTGGAGGTGGGCGGGGCCAACACCGTGGTGTTCCGCGACGGGTCGCGCCACGGTGACAACACCGACGTCTACGGCATCGAGCGGGCGCTGGCCGAGGCGGGGGTGCCCGCGCCGCGCTCGGCGACCGTGCTGGGCGGTGGGGCCACGGCGGCCTCCGCGCTGGCGGCGCTGCGCAACCTGGGCCTGTTCTCGGCGACGCTGCTGGTGCGCGACCCCTCGCGGGCGGGCGAGACGGTGGAGGTGGCCGAGCGGCTGGGTGTGGCGCTGGCGGTGGAGACGTTCGACAAGCTCGACGCGCTCACCGGCGTCGACCTGGTGGTCTCCACGCTCCCGAGCGGTGCCGCCGACGTCTTCGCGGACCGGCTGGCGCGGGTGCCGGCGCTCTTCGACGTGGTCTACGCACCCTGGCCGACCCGTGCGGCGGAGGCCGTGCGGGCGGCGGGCGGCACGGTGGTCGGAGGGTTCGCGATGCTGCTGCACCAGGCGGTGCGGCAGGTGGAGCTGATGACGGGCCGCACGGACGTACCGGTGGAGGCCATGCGCGCGGCGGGCACGGCCGAGATCGCCAGGCGATCGGCCGACCGCCCGGGTTGACGATCTCCACGCCGAGCCGCACGGCCTTGACCACGAGCCCGGTCATCGCCTCCCTCGGTCCCGGTCTCGAGCCAGGCCCGGTCGTCGCCCGGCCCCGGCCTTGATCTCTGGCCCGGTCGTTGCCTTGGCCTGGTCTCGACCCCAGGGTTGTCGGCACGGCCCGGTCTCGACCTCACGTGCGGTCGGTGTCTCGGTCGCGGCGCTGACCTCTGGCCGGATCTTCGCTCCAGGGGTTCGGGTTCAAGCTCGATCGTCGCCTCGGGGCCGGTGGAGGTCCGCGCCTCATCTGGGCAGGCGATTTGGCCGGCGGGGATGATTCGAGAGGGCTTCGTGGTTGTGGTAATGTAGCTCTCTGATCGGTCCGGCATGCCTTGCTGGACGCGCAAGCGGAGGTCTCCCTCCCACCCGAGTCACCGCGAGGTGGCCGGGTCCAGGATCACGCCGGACTCTCCGGGGAGCTCGAGGCCACGAAGCCACAGAGCTCAGTGGCCCCGCATGCGCGACGTGCGGGGCTTTTCGCGTCTCAGCGGGAAGTCTTGACACGACGAGCACGTAGGGATCGCAAACCTAGGAGGCCCCATCAGCACTGAGCCCCGCATCAACGAGCGTATCCGAGTTCCCGAGGTTCGCCTCGTGGGCCCGAACGGCGAGCAGGTCGGCATCGTCTCCATTCACGATGCCCTCAAGCTCGCCCAGGAGGCCGACCTTGACCTCGTCGAGGTCGCGGCCACGGCTCGACCGCCCGTGTGCAAGCTCATGGACTACGGCAAGTTCAAGTACGAGTCCGCGATGAAGGCGCGCGAGGCGCGCAAGAATCAGGCGCACACGATCATCAAGGAGATCAAGCTCCGGCCGAAGATCGACCCGCACGACTACGAGACCAAGAAGGGTCACGTGGTGCGGTTCCTCAAGGCGGGGGACAAGGTCAAAGTCACGATCATGTTCCGTGGGCGTGAGCAGTCCCGGCCCGAGCTCGGGTTCCGGCTGCTGCAGCGGCTGGCGGACGACGTCCAGGAGCTGGGGTTCGTGGAGTCCCACGCCAAGCAGGACGGCCGTAACATGATCATGGTGATCGGTCCGCACAAGAAGAAGGCTGAGGCCAAGGCCGAAAAGGCCGCGGCCAAGGCGCAGCGTGGCGGCGAGGAGCCTTCCGTACCGGAAGCGTGACCCGCAGTTGGGGTTAGCCTTACAACCGCGACCCCAGCCAGCCACCGGCAGACGAAGACGCCGCTACCGGGCCGGCCAGCACCGGCCCGGCCTGCGGCACGACCGAAACGAGGAGAGACGGCGACATGCCGAAGATGAAGACGCACAGCGGTGCGAAGAAGCGGTTCCGGGTCACCGGCACCGGCAAGATCAAGCGTCGCCGTGCCAACCGCGCGCACTACAACGAGTGGAAGTCGTCCACGCTGACGCGCCGTCTCAAGAACGAGGTCGTCCTTTCCGACGCCGACTCTAAGAAGATCAAGAAGCTGCTCGCCAAGTAGCGCGAACCCCCGGGGAGAAGAACATGGCACGCGTGAAGCGGGCGCTCAACGCCAAGAAGAAGCGCAAGGTCGTCCTCGAGAGGGCGAGCGGTTACCGTGGCCAGCGGTCACGGCTGTACCGCAAGGCCAAGGAGCAGATGCTCCACTCGATGACGTACGCCTACAGGGACCGCAAGGACCGTAAGGGCGCCTTCCGCCGTCTGTGGATCCAGCGGATCAACGCCGCTGCCCGTCAGAACGGCATGACCTACAACCGCCTGATCCAGGGTCTGCGTCTGGCCAACATCGAAGTCGACCGGAAGATCCTGGCCGACCTCGCGGTCAACGACATCCAGACCTTTGCCACGCTCGTCGAGGCCGCCAAGAAGGCGCTCCCGGCGAACGTGAACGCTCCGGCCGCGAGCTGAGCGATTGCCTTAAGTGAGGGCCCACCGATGACGGTGGGCCCTTTGTTGTCGAAGGACGTGTCTTAGGGCGTCGTCTGAGAGCGCTGTCGAAGAGCGCTGTCGTAGGACCAGGGGGAGAGCATGGCGGGGTCCGAGCTGACCAACGTGAGATCGCCGCGGGTGAAGGCCGCCAGGCGGCTCGCCAAGCGGGCCTTCAGGGAGCAGGACCGCCGGTTCCTGGCCGAAGGGCCCCAGGCGGTACGCGAGGCGCTCAAGCTCGCCGGCGTGACGCTGGAGCTGTTCAGCACGGCCGAGGCCGAGCTGCGCCACCCGGAGCTGATCACCGAGGCCACGCTCCAGGGCGTCCCCGTGCACCGGGCCAGCGGCGAGGTCATGTCGGAGCTGTCCCAGACCGTGACCCCGCAGGGGCTGGTGGCCGTCTGCAGGCTCGTCCACGTGCCGCTGGAGGAGTCGCTGGCCGGGGAGCCGCGCCTGGTGGCGCTGCTCGCGCACGTGCGCGATCCGGGCAACGCCGGCACCGTCATGCGGGCGGCCGACGCCGCCGGGGCGGACTCGGTGATCTTCACCGACGCGTCCGTCGACCCGTACAACGGCAAGTGCGTACGCGCCAGCGTCGGCAGCCTGTTCCATTTGCCCGTCACCATCGGTGCACCGGTGGGCGCCGCCGTGCGTCAACTGAGGGAGCGGGGCCTGCGCGTGCTGGCGGCCGACGGCGCGGGCAAGCACACGCTCGACGACGTCGATCTCTCGGGACCCACCGCGTGGATCTTCGGCAACGAGGCCTGGGGACTGCCGGAGGATGTACTGGCCGAGGCGGACGATGTGGTCAGAGTGCCCATCTACGGACAGGCTGAAAGTCTGAACCTGGCCACCGCCGCGGCGGTATGCCTTTACTCCTCGGCCAGGGCGCAGCGAGTGTCGTAGGTGGCCGGAAACCCGCTATTGTCGGCGTTGTAGGCGGAGGAGGCGAGGTCGTGCACGGCGCAGAAACCGACGGGCGGGTGGTGGCCGCCGCGTGCACGATCGCCATTGACGACCTTCCCGACGGCCTCATCGTGACCGACCGATACGGGTGTGTGGTGGCCGTCAACCGGGCCGCCGCGAGGCTCACCGGCGTCGCCATGGAGCGCGCGATCGGGCGGCACATGAACGACGTCTACCCGTTCCGGGATCATGATGGGCGCGACTGGTGGAAGGCGCTCGACCCCGAGGGCGGGCTGCGTACGCGGAGCAGGGTGCCCGAGCGGCCGCTGCACCTGCCGGGCGGTCAGGAGCTCTACGTCGCGGCCAGGCTCGTGCGTGAGCCGGAGCGCTGCGGCGAGGTCGAGCGCGTCACGATCACCCTGCGCGACGGCGGCGCCCGCGCCCGGCTGGAGCGCAGCCGCGCCGACCTCGTCTCCACCGTGGCCCACGAGCTGCGCTCGCCGCTGACCAGCGTCAAGGGGTTCACGGCCACGCTGCTGGCGAAATGGACCCGCTTCACCGACGAGCAGAAGCGCGTCATGCTCGAGACCGTCAACAACGACGCCGACCGCGTCACCAGGCTCATCACCGAGCTGCTCGACGTCTCGCGGATCGAGTCCGGGCGGCTGGAGGTGCGCCGCCAGGTCGTCGACGTCCCGGCCAGGGCGCGCCGGCTCATCGCGGGCCGGGTCGCGGCCGGCGAGAGCGAGGAGCGCTTCAAGCTGATCGCCGACGACGACCTGCCGGAGATGTGGCTCGACCAGGACAAGGTCGACCAGATTCTAGGTAATCTGGTAGAAAACGCGGTGCGCCACGGGCGTGGCACCGTGACGATCGACATCGAGTCCGTCGAATGGGGAGTTGCCGTGTCGGTGCGCGACGAGGGCGAGGGCATCGAGCCCGAGCTGGCTCCGCGCGTCTTCAGGCAGTTCTGGCGGGGCGGCAACAGCCGCAGGCGCGGCGGCACCGGGCTCGGCCTGTTCATCGTGAAGGGCCTGGTCGAGGCGCACGGCGGGACGATCAGCGTGCAGCGGGCGCCCGAGGGCGGCGCGGAGTTCCGATTTACCGTGCCCACCGGCACCCCCGACTTCGTGACGCCGTAGCGAGCGAGTCGGCCCCGGTGGGCGGGTCCCACTAGACTCTTTCCGCTCAAGCCCTGGATACGGAGCTCACTCTTGTCTGACTACGACCCCGTCGAGGTGACACCGTTGCATGCCGACGAGGTGTCCCGCATGGAGGCCGACGCCATCGAGGCGATCAAGACGGCCGCCGACCTCGACGCACTCAAGCAGGCCAGGCTGGCGCACGCGGGCGACCGCTCGCCCATCGCCCTGGCCAACCGCGAGATCGGCGCCCTGCCGCCGGCCGCCCGCGCCGAGGCCGGCAAGCGCGTCGGCGGCGCCCGCAAGGCGATCGGTGAGGCGCTGGCCGCCCGCCAGGCCGAGCTGGAGGCCGAGCGCGACGCGCGCGTGCTCGTCGAGGAGACCGTCGACGTCACCCTGCCCTGGGACCGGCGGCCGCGCGGCGCCCGCCACCCGCTGACCACGCTGCAGGAGCGCATCGCCGACGCGTTCATCGCCATGGGATACGAGGTGGCCGAGGGGCCCGACCTCGAAGGCGAGTGGTTCAACTTCGACGCGCTCAACATCGCCAAGGACCACCCGGCCCGCTCCGACCACGACACGTTCTTCGTCGGGTCCACCGACTCCGGCATGGTGCTGCGCACGCAGACCTCGCCGGTGCAGGTCCGCGCGCTGCTCCAGCGCGAGCTGCCGGTCTATGTGATCTCGCCGGGCAAGACGTTCCGCACCGACGAGCTCGACGCCACCCACACCCCGGTCTTCCACCAGACCGAGGGGCTGGCCGTGGACGAGGGGCTGACGATGGCCCACCTCAAGGGCACGCTCGACCGGTTCGCGGAGGTGATGTTCGGCAAGGGCATCACGACCCGCTTCCGGCCCAACTATTTCCCGTTCACCGAGCCGTCCGCCGAGATGGACCTCAAGTGCTTCGTCTGCCGCGGCGCCTCGGCGATCCCCGGCAACCCGCCCTGCCGCACCTGCAAGTCCGAGGGCTGGATCGAGTGGGGCGGCTGCGGCATGGTCAACCCGCGCGTGCTCATCGCGTGCGGCGTGGACCCCTCGCGCTACTCCGGCTTCGCGTTCGGCATGGGCATCGAGCGCACGCTGATGTTCCGCCACAACGCCGAGGACATGCGTGACATGGTCGAGGGAGACGTCCGCTTCACCCTCCCGTTCGGAATGGAGATCTGATGAAGGTCCCGCTTTCCTGGCTGCGGGAGTATGTCGATCTCCCGGCGGTCACCGCCCACGAGGTGGCCGACAAGCTGACCGCGGCCGGGCTCAAGCTCGAGTCGATCACCTCCCACGGCTACGACGTCAAGAACGTCGTGGTCGGCGAGGTCCTCGAGATCGAGGAGCTGGCCGGGTTCAAGAAGCCGATCAGGCACTGCAAGGTCGAGGTGGGCGAGGCGATCCCGCGCGAGATCGTCTGCGGCGCCTCCAACTTCGTCGTCGGCGACCGGGTCCCGGTCGTGCTGCCCGGCGGCGTGCTGCCGGGCGGGTTCGAGGTCGGGGCGCGCAAGACGTACGGGCGGATGTCCGAGGGCATGATCTGCTCCGAGCGTGAGCTGGGTCTGGGCGACGACCATGGCGGCATCATGGTGCTGCCGCCCGACACGCCGCTCGGCGCCGACGTGGTCGAGCTGCTCGGGCTGCGTGACGACGTGATCGAGCTGGAGATCACGCCCGACATCGGCTACGCGCTGTCGATCAGGGGCGTGGCGCGGGAGGCGGCGACCGCGTTCGGGGTGCCGTTCCGCGACCCCGCCGACGTCGACCTGCCCGCCGACACCGAGCCGTCCTGGCCGGCCTCGATCGCCGACCCGAGCGCGTGCGACCGGTTCGTGCTGCGCGAGGTGCGCGGCTTCGACCCGTCCGCCGAGAGCCCGCTGTGGATGCGCGTACGCCTGACGCGCGCCGGCATGCGTCCGGTCTCGCTGGCCGTCGACATCACCAACTACCTGATGCTGGAGCTCGGGCAGCCGCTGCACGCGTTCGACCGCGACAAGCTCGACGGCGAGATCGTCGTGCGCCGGGCTCAGCCCGGTGAGCGGCTCGAGACGCTCGACCACGTCGTACGCGAGCTCGACCCCGACGACATCCTCATCACCGACCAGTCGGGGCCGATCTCGATGGCCGGCACGATGGGCGGCCTGGAGACCGAGATCTCCGACGCCTCGACCGACATCGTCATCGAGGCCGCCCACTTCTCCGCCACCGGCATCTCGCGCGAGTCGCGCCGGCACGGGCTGGTGTCGGAGGCGTCCAAGCGGTTCGAGCGGGGCGTGGACCGGGAGCTGCCGCTCGTCGCCTCGTGGCGGGCCGTGCGGCTGCTGGCCGAGCTGGGCGGCGCGAGCGTGCGGCCCGGGGTCACCCACGCCGAGGTCGAGGTGTCGCCCGCGCGCATCGCGATCCCGCCCGACTACCCGAGCCGGGTGGCCGGGGTCCCCTACGCGAAGGAGACCGTGGTCACGCGGCTCGAGCAGGTCGGCTGCGTCGTCGTCGACGGCGACGACCCGGCCGTGCGCGAGGGCGGCGTCGACCCCACCGGCGTGGTGACCGGCGGCGCGCTGGCGGCCAAGCTGGCCGTCACCGGCGACGACATGATCACGGTGACCCCGCCGTCCTGGCGGCCCGACCTCACCGACCCCAACGACCTGGCCGAAGAGGTCATCCGGCTGGAGGGCTACGAGAACCTGCCGTCGGTGCTGCCCTCGGCTCCGGCCGGCGCCGGGCTCACCGAGGGGCAGCGGCTGCGCAGGAGGGCCGGCCGGGCGCTGGCCGAGGGCGGCCACGTCGAGGTGCTCAACTACCCGTTCATCAGCCCCGACGACTTCGACCGGCTGTTGCTGCCCGCCGACGACGCGCGGCGCACGGCCATGCGGCTGGCCAACCCGCTGTCGGAAGACGAGCCGCTGATGCGCACGACGCTGCTGCCGGGGCTGCTCAAGGCCCTGGTCCGCAACGTCGGCCGCGGGTTCTCCGACGTGGCGCTGTTCGAGACGGGGCCGGTCTACCGGCCGCGCGCGGGCGCTCCCGAGGTGGCTCCGGTGCTCGGGGTCGAGCGCCGGCCGACCGCCGAGGAACTGGCCTCGATCGAGGCGGCGCTGCCCGACCAGCCGCTGCGGGTGGCCGTGGTGCTGAGCGGGGAGTTCGAGCGCTCCGGCTGGTGGGGCGACGGGCGCGCGGCCTCCTGGGCCGATGCGGTGCAGGCCGCCCGGCTGGTGGCGGCCGAGGCGCGGATCGAGCTGTCCATCAGCGCCGACCAGCACGAGCCCTGGCATCCCGGCCGGTGTGCCGCCCTCTACGTGGGTGACACGCTGGTGGGGCACGCGGGCGAGCTGCATCCGCGGGTCATCGAGGCCTACGGGCTGCCGGCCCGCACGTCGGCGATGGAGCTGGAGCTGTCCCGGCTCGAGGCGGCCATGTCCGGGCCGGTGCAGGCGCCTTCGGTGTCGGCCTATCCCGTCGCCACGCAGGACGTCGCGCTCATCGTGCCGGACTTCACGCCGGTGGCCGATGTCGAGGCCGCTCTGCGCGATGGGGCCGGGGAGTTGCTGGAGTCGATCCGGCTGTTCGACGTCTATGCCGGGGAGCAGGTGGGCGAGGGGAACAAGTCGCTGGCCTACTCGATGCGGTTCCGGGCGCCTGACCGTACGTTGACGGTGGAGGAGACGACGGCGGCCCGGGACGCGGCGGTGGCGATGGCGGCCGACCGCGTGGGGGCCCAACTGCGGAGCACGTGAGCTTGGTCACGAGGGCCGGTACGGCGGATGCCGTGCCGGCCCTTCCGCGTCAGATGCGGTCGATCTCGGTGAGGTCGATGTCGAGATCGAAGGGGACGGCCGGCTTGACCCGGTCATGATGGATGCCGGTGAGGGCGTAGGACCTCTGCCGCGAAACCCTGCGGCGGCGGAAAGACCCAGTCGGGGAGCGAAGGGTGCGTCATCCTGACGATCGCCGCTTCGGCGGTCATGGGCCAACGCCACCAACCTGATGTGCTCACGCCGGGTGAACGTCAGGACACCATGGGAGAAGGCGGAAAGCTGGTCATGAGGCAGTTGCTGGTTTTCGGTGAGCGGGATGACGCCGAAGAGGTCGCGGAGACGCTGGGGGAGTGGTTTGCGGGGCTCGGGGTGCCGCGGGTCGTGCGGGAGACGCTCGCCGGGGAGGACGACGCCGAGGACGCGCAGTGGCTCGTCGTTCTCGAAGGGGCGGACGAGGGCTCGCTGGCGAAGATCGATGAGCTGGTCGAGCGGTACGACGGGTGGCGGGAGGCGGGCTGAGGTGTTCGTCGGGTGGCGGGAGGTGGGCTGAGGTGTTCGTCGGGTGCGAACATCGGCACCCGGGGGCCGCCGGGAGGGCAGAGTGGCGGTATGCGAATCGCGGTGCTGTCCGATGTGCACGGGGTGCTGCCGGCGCTCGAGGCCGTGCTGGCCGAGCCCGAGGTGGCCGCGGCCGACCTGATCGTGCTCACGGGAGACGTGGCCGCCGGGCCGATGCCCGTGCAGACGCTGGATCTGCTGGTCTCGCTGGGGGAGCGGGCGCTGTGGGTCGGCGGGAACGCCGACCGGGAGCTGGTCGAGGTGGCGGCCGGCAAGGTCAGCCCCTACCCGTCGTCGCAGTGGGCGGCGGGAGAGCTGCGGGGCGATCAGGTCGCGTTGCTCGGTGGGCTGCCCGCGCGGCAGGTGGTGGAGCTCGGGCGGCTGGGCACCGCGCTGTTCGTGCACGCGACGCCGCGCAGCGATGAGGAGATGATCCTCGTCGACAGTTCACTGGCGCGGTGGGCGGAGGTGCTGGCGGGGGAGGGCGCCGACACCGTGGTGGTGGGCAACACGCACATGCCGTTCGTCCGGCTGGCGGACCGGGTGCTGGTCGTGAACCCGGGGTCCGTGGGGATGCCCTACGGGAGATACGGGGCGCAGTGGGCGTTGCTCGACGGGGAGAGCGGGGCGGTGACCCTGCGCACCACGCCGCTCGACGCCCGGCGGGTGGGGGAGCGGCTGGTGGCCGAGAGCGGGTTCGAAAGGATCGGGGAATGGGTCGCCGAATATGTGACCAGCGTCTACTCCGACGCCGACGCGCTGGCCGCCTTCGCGAAGGCGGAGCGGCGGGAGTGAGTCAGGCGGTGGCCTGGGCCGCCGCCGCCTGCCGGCGGGCCTTCTCCGACAGGGCGTGCTCGTCGGTCCTGGCGTCGTAGCGGCGGAATCTGGGCAGGGCGGCGGCCAGGCCCAGCACGGCGCCGACGCACAGCAGGCCGCCCGCTCCGAGGGAGAAGCGGGTGCCGCCGAAGTTGGCCATCAGGCTGGCGCGGGTGTTGCCCAGCATCGGGCCGCTGGCGTAGGAGAGCAGCTCGATGCCGGCCAGGCGGCCGCGCAGCTCCGGTGGGATGGTCTGGTTCCACATCGTCATGCGGAAGATGCCACTGATCATGTCGGCGGCGCCCGCCAGCGCGATGCAGACGAAGACCAGCCAGACGTTGGGTGCCAGCGCGGTCAGCGCCATGGCCGCGCCCCACAACGTCGCGGCGACGATCACGCCGAGACCCTGCCGCTGCACCCGGGCCGTCCATCGGCCGGTGACCGAGGCGATCAGGGCGCCCACCGCCGCGGCCGAGTAGAGCAGGCCGAGTGCCTCTGGCGCCCGCAGCTCGTCGGCCAGGAACGGGAACAACGCCGTCGCCATCGCGAACACCATCGCGGCGATGTCCACCAGGTACGTGCCCATCAGGTCACTGCGGCCCACCGCGTACCGGACGCCCTCGACCAGCGACTTCAGCGACGCCGGCGCGGCGTCCTCGGCCGGCGGGAGCGAGCGGACGCGCCACAGCAGGACCAGGGACAGCGCGAAGGTCAGCGTGTCGAGGCCGTACGCCGCCGCCACGCCCAGCTTCGTCACCAGCAGGCCGCCCAGCGCCGGGGCCACGATGGCGCCGAAGTTCCAGCGCAGGCTCGACAGCACCGCGGCCGCCGCCTGCTGGTCGTGCTTGACCACCTGCTGGATCACGGCCTCCAGGCTGGGGCGCTGCAGGCAGGCGATGCCGGTGGAGACGGCGCCCATCACGTACAGGACCCACACCTGGGGGTTCGGGAGCATCGCGTTGACCATGAGCGCCGTGGTGGTGATCAGCAGGCCCAGCTCGCTCAGCACGATGATCTTGCGGCGGTCGAGCGCGTCGGCGATGGCGCCGCCCCACAGGCCGCACACCACCATCGGCACGAACTCCGCCAGGCTCACCAGCCCGACCGCCAGGTAGGAGTCCGTCAGCTCCTTCATCTGGTACGGCACCGCCACCAGAGTGATGAACGTGCCGAACATGGTGATGACACCCGACGAGAACAGCAGCCGATAGTCGCGCGAATCGCGCAACGGGCTCAGATCGATCGACAGGTGATGAAGAAGGCGTTTCACTCCGGTCAGCACGAGTTCTGATTGTCCGACAGGCGCCGGGTACAGGGCAAATGCATTTCCGGGGACGCGACAACGGCCCCCGGGGCATCCGGAGGCCGTTGCGTGGGCGGGGTGCGGGCGGGGTGCGGGTCAGCCCGGGACCTTGTCGAGGAAGCCCAGGACCTTGCGGATCCTGCCGTCCTCGGCCAGCTCCACCACGTCGAACCCGATCGCGACCGGCTCCCCGCCCTCGGGGCCCAGGTGCCAGGTGAAGCGGGCGGTGTGGTGGTGGGCGTCGTACGTCTCGCCCGGGGTGAAGACCAGACCGGGGAACATGCCCTGTGCGCCCTCGATGACCGCGGCGATCCCGTCGTGGCCGGCGACGTCGGCGAGCGGGTCGGTGTAGGTGGCGTCCTCGGTCCACAGGCCGGCCACGGCCTTGGCGCGGGCGGCGGGGTCGGTCTCGTTCCAGGCGGCGACGTAGCGTTCGATGAGAGTCATGATCGGTCTCCTTGGAGGTCGGTCGGTATTCGAGGTCAGTGGGTACGGCTCCTGCGCAGGCCCATGATCTGCAGTTCGGCGAAGCCGGCGACCACGAGCGCCTGGGCGATGGCCCAGATGGCGCCGATGGTGGTGAAGTCCGCCGCGCCCGCGACGACGGTGCCGACGCTGCCCAGGGTCCAGATGACGTTCAGGGCGATCACCGCCTTGGTGGCGGCCGGGCTGATCGGGCGGCGAGTGGCCAGGAGGCCGACGGCGGCGCCGTACACGAGGAGGAAGACGCCGATGCCGCGCAACAGGCCCGCGTCGGGGCCGAGCAGGGTGCTCACGGGGGCGGCCAGGGCGAGATAGATCAGCCCGTTGCCGCCGGTGACGACGGCGTCGGCGGCCAGGGCGAGACGCAGGAACTTCGTCCGGTCGGCGGTCACGGTCAAGGCGGTCATTTCGGGCTCCTTCGCTGGCTGAGTGCGACACCTGAAAGATGTCAGCCAGGGGGTAGGGGCCGCGATTACGCGCCAGGTAAGGGCAGGCCGTCGCACACGCGCCGACCAGCGGGAAGACAGAAAATGTGAGGGCCGTCACAGCGGCCCTCACGCGGTCAGCCGCCCAGGATCTCCCTGCGCAGGTGGGTCTTGAGGATCTTGCCGCCGGGGTTGCGGGGCAGCTCGCCCTCGCGGAACCACACGTGCTCCGGGATCTTGAACTTGGCGATGCGCTTCGCCAGGAACGTCCTGAGCTCCTCTGGTGTGACCGTCTTGCCGGGGGCCAGGCGGACGACCGCCCCGACCTCCTCGCCCAGCTCGTCGTGCGGTACGCCGATCACCGCCGTGTCGTCCACGGCCGGGTGCTCGAACAGCGCCGCCTCCACCTCGGCGCAGTAGACGTTCTCGCCGCCCCTGATCACCATGTCCTTGGCCCGGTCCACGATGTAGACGAAGCCCTCGTGGTCGATCTTGGCCAGGTCACCGGTGTGCAGCCAGCCGCCGACGAACGTCTGCGCCGTCGCCTCCGGCTTGTTCCAGTAGCCCATGATGACGTTCGGGCCGCGTACGCACAGCTCGCCGACCTCGCCGGGCGGCAGTTCGGCGCCGGCCGGGTCCACCACGCGCACGTCCACCACCGCGGCGGGCAGGCCGATGCTGTCGGGCCTGGCCTGGTAGTCGGCGCCGCCGTTGCCGATGGCCAGGGCGGTCGTCTCGGTCATGCCGTAGCCGTTGGAGGGGGCGCGGTCGGGCAGGTTCTGGGTGATGCGCTCCAGCAGCCTGGGCGGGGCGGGGGCGCCGCCGTAGCCGAGGGTGGTCAGGGACGACAGGTCGTACTTGCCGAAGTCGGGGTGGGACATGAGCTGCCAGGCGTTGGTGGGCACGCCGATCATCGCGGTGACCTGCTCGCGCTCGATCAGGCGCAGGGCCTGCTCGGGGTCCCACTTGTACATGAGCACCAGGCCGCCGCCGCTGAACATCGTGGTGGTCAGGGCGGAGAAGCAGCCGGTGACGTGGAAGAGGGGCACGGTCAGGAGCGTGATCCGGCGGGTTCCGGCCGCGGCCGCGATGTCCTTGCCGGCCAGGGCGGTCGCGCGCATGAGGCCGTACGCGACCGTCATGGGGGACTGGCCCAGGTTGCGGTGGCTGCCGAGGGCGCCCTTGGGGTTGCCGGTGGTCCCGGAGGTGTAGAAGATCGTGGCCGGGTCCTCGGAGGACAGCTCGACGTCCGGCAGCCTCACGTCGGCGACCACCTCTCCCATGACCTCGTCGAACGCCCGCGCCCCCGCCGGAGCCTCGCCCCTGGCCACGATCATCGGCACGCCCGTCCCGGCCAGCCGGACCGCGCGCTCGCCGTCGGCGATCAGCACCTTGGCGCCGCAGTCGTGGACGCCGTAGGCCAGCTCGGTCTCGGTCCACCAGGCGTTCAGCGGTACGGCGATGCCCCCCGCCGCCAGCACGGCCGAGAACGAGACCACCCATTCCGGGTAGTTGCGCATGGCCACGGCCACCCGGTCGCCCTTGGTCACGCCGTACTCCTCGACCAGGCGGCCGGCGAGGGTGGCCGCGCGGCGGAAGTGCTCCTCGAACGTGATGTGCTCGTCCTCGTACGCCAGGAAGACCTTGTCGCCGTGGAACCTGCTCATCTCCAGCAGGGCCCGGAAGTGGGCCGGTGCGTGCTTCCACGTGCGTACGCCGGTGTCGCCGATCTCCTCGATCTCGAAGAGCTGGCCTGGACCGGTGAGCTGGGCCTGGACCTGGGCGTGCGAAAGAGACATGCGCAGAACTCCCGCAGTGGACGATTATTCCGGATAAATCACAGTACCGACCGGTAGGTACGTCGCGCTAGAGCAGGAAAAATGGGCATGTCGCACCCTTTGTGGGGGTGGTTGGTCTTTGATGTTCCCGGGGGCTCCGGGCCGGGAACCTCGATGAAAGTTTCATTTTCTGGCCGATAGTTTCTGCCCGCCAACTGCTGCTTTGGTGTCGGCTCAGACCTGCCATTGACCCTGCACGCGCATGTCAATACCGTCGGCGATGCGGTCCTGTCCGGGCCGAAAACTTTCGGAACCGAGTGCCTGCCTCCGGAGGTAGATGTCCGTGCATTCGTCGCTTGTCAGAATCCTCACCCTGCTGGGGATGCTCGCAGCCTTCCTCCTGCCCGCCACCGCGGCCGAAGCGTCCGGTCCCCTGCGCACGCACGCGCAGGCGCGGAGCAAGTTCATCGGTGCGGCGCTCGCGACCAGCCCGCTGTCCAACGAGACCGCCTACCGCAACATCGCGGCCACCGAGTTCAACCAGATCACCGCCGAGAACGCGATGAAGTGGGACGCCACCGAGCCCAACCCGGGCCAGTTCAACTTCTCCGGCGCCGACGCCATCGTCAACTTCGCCAACCAGAACAACCAGCAGGTCCACGGCCACACGCTCGTGTGGCACAGCCAGACGCCCGGCTGGGTGCAGAGCCTCGGCGCCAGCGCCATGCGCACGGCCATGCAGAACCACATCAGCCAGGTCGTCGGCCGCTATGCGAGCAACGCGGCCGTGGTCTCCTGGGACGTGGTGAACGAGGTGTTCGAGGACAACGGCAACATGCGGACCTCGTTCTGGTACAACACGCTGGGCCAGAGCTACATCGCCGACGCCTTCCGCGCCGCCCGCGCCGCCGACCCCGACGCGCGGCTGTGCATCAACGACTACAACGTCGAGGGCATCAACGCCAAGAGCACCGCGATGTACAACCTGGTCTCGTCGCTGCGCCAGCAGGGCGTGCCGGTCGACTGCGTCGGCTTCCAGGGCCACCTCGCGATCCAGTTCGGCTTCCCGAACGACCTCCAGCAGAACCTGCAGCGCTTCGCCGCCCTCGGCGTCCAGGTCCGGATCACCGAGCTGGACGTGCGCATGCAGATGCCCAGGGACTCCACCAAGGACGCCACCCAGGCCACCTACTACCGCAACGTCGTCAACGCCTGCCTGGCCGTCAGCGCCTGCGCCGGGGTGACGATCTGGGGCTTCACCGACAAGTACTCGTGGGTGCCCGACACCTTCCCCGGGCAGGGCGCGGCGCTCATCTACAACGAGAGCTACCAGCAGAAGCCGTCGTACACCGCCGTGCACGACGCCCTGGCGGGCGGCACCACCACCGACCCCACCCCGCCCACCACACCCGGGACACCGAGTTCGAGCAACGTCACCTCCAACTCCGCCACGCTGACCTGGACCGCCTCCACCGACAGCGGCGGCAGTGGCCTGGCCGGCTACAACGTCTACCGGGAGCAGGGCACCACCGACACGCAGCTCGGCCAGAGCACGACCAACTCGATCACGCTGACCGGGCTGACCCCGAGCACCCAGTACCAGGTGTACGTACGGGCGCGTGACGGAGCCGGGAACCTGTCCGGCAACTCGGCGCTGGCCACGTTCACCACCACGGCGGGGCCCGGCGGCGGCGGTGGCTGCACGGCGGTGGGCACCGTGCAGACCCAGTGGAACAACGGGTACGTCGTCCAGCCCGTCACCGTCACCAACGGCGGCACGTCGGCCATCACCGGCTGGACCGTCACCTTCACCCTGCCCGCCGGCCACACGCTGTCCGGCTCGTGGAACGCGGCCGTGACCATCAGCGGGCAGACCGTGACGGCCAGGAACGCCGGCCACAACGGCAACCTGGCGCCGAGCGCGAGCACCAGCTTCGGCTACCAGGTCAGCCGGCCGAACGGCAATACGCAGACCGTCTCCGGGTACACCTGTGCCTGACCGGCCATGAACGAGGATCCCCTGGAGCCTGCCCGGCCTGCCCGCCCGGCTGTCGGAACCGCTCCAGGGGATTCTCTCCGGCGGGAGATATTGACAGTTAAACCGTTGAGGTCTGTCGTTCGCCGTAGGAGGTGAACGGCATGAACGAATGGGATGCCACCTCGTACGCCGGAAAGGACACCATCCTGCGGGTCGTCCGGGACGAGGCCGAGCGGATGTTCGCGCTGGCCGAACCCGAGGAGGCCTGGGAGGCTCCGACCGCCTGCACGGGCTGGACGACGCGCGACGTGGTCGCGCACATCGTCGACACGACGGAAGGGTACTTCGCCGCCTTCGAGGTCGCCCGGGGTGGCGGTGCGCCCGGCACGGCGTACGGGCTGCCCGGGATGGGGGCCCGCGTCAACGAGCAGGCCACGGCGCTGCGCGGGATCCCGCAGAAGGAGCTGCTCGACCGGCTCAAGGCGGACTTCGAGCGGATGCAGGCGATCCTGCGCGACCTCGGCGAGGACGAATGGGGCGGGCTGACCGTCCCGCACTTCTACATGGGCCCGCTGCCGGCCTTCTTCTACGCGGCCGGGCAGCTCATGGACTACGCGGTCCACTCCTGGGACATCCGCCAGGGCACCGGCCGCGCGCACGGGCTCTCGGGTGAGGCGGCCGACCTGCTGGTGCCGTTCATGTTCGTGCTGTGGCAGTCGACGGTCAAGCAGGGGCCGGAGCCGGCGGCGTTCGACCTCGGGATACGGGTGGGCGGCGTCAACGGGGGCGACTTCCGGGTCTCGGTCGGGGGCGGCGGGATGACGTACGAGAAGGGGAGCCTGGACGGGCTGCCCGCGGTCATCGAGTTCGACGCCGGGAGCATGGTGCTCACGACGTTCGGGCGGAGCAACGCGGGGACGGTCCGCGGCGATCTGGCACTCGCGGAACGGTTCCTGAACCTGTTCTTCCGCATCTAGCCCTGGCCTGCGGCCTGGTGACCTGCCGGTGTGAGGGCCGGCAGGTCACCGGACCGGATGGTCCGCGGGCCTCGAGTCCGGTACGGTCCGGCCGCGAGCCGCTTCGCGTATGCATGTCCTTGACGTCAGCGTTGAGGAGGCGGTTCGCGTGGACCCGTCCATGGCCCTACTGGTCGCCGCGATGGTCGTCGGCGTGCTCGTCCTGGCGGGGTCCAGGAACCCCAAGGTGAAGTGCTGGCGGTGCGGTGGCGGGAAGGTGCTGCGCTCGTGGCTGCTGCCGTGGCGGTACCGCTCGTGCCCGCGGTGCGGTGGGGACGGGGAGCTCCGCGGGTTCTTCGGGCGGCGCTAGCGCGGAGCCTCGAGGCCCGGCTGGACCGGGCCCGACACCGGGGTGACGTTGGCCCGGAGCACCAGGCCGAGCAGCATCGACAGGACCGTCACGGTGGCGCCGATCTGGTCGGCGGTGAACTCCAGCCCGAATCCGGCCACCGCGGTCATCAGCGCGGTCACCGCCCCCGTCAGGGCGGAGACCACGAACGGCCGGGTCATGATCGCGACGATGATGGCGATCACGGCGCTGGCGACCGTCGAGATCGTGGCGACCTGGACCTGTGACAGGCCGAGTCCGAAGGCCACCAGGAGCGCGACCAGTGCGTTGATCGCGTACAGGATGGCGGCCGGCTCCTGGCCGAAGATCTTCTTCATGACGCCTCCGCAGGTCTGGTTCACACCCGAGACGGAGGTGACGATGCTGAAGCTCGTCCTCGGCGTTTCCCGTATGGTGAACCCTGCCTCCGGAGAGCGTCAAGGCTCCAGCGTGATGCCTTCGCGCCGCAGGTCCTCGATGATGCCGTCCACCAGGCGGGTGGCGACCGTGTGGTGGAGCCGGCCGTCGTCGCGGAGCTCGCGTACGGCCGGTACGGGGTCAGGGTCGGCGAACAGGCGCTCGTCGGAGTAGTCGACCGGCCTGCCGGTCGGGTCGACGGTCCACCAGGACGCCTCCAGCGCGATGCCGTTGGGGTCGCTGAAGTAGATCGAGCGCAGGAACCCGTGGTCGACGACGTCGGTGACCTCGCAGCCGTGCGCCTTGAGCCGGTCGCGGAGCCTGATGAGGGCCTCCTCGTCCGGCAGGTGCAGGGCCAGGTGGTCGAACTGCGCGGCCTTGGCGTACGGGACGCCGGCGGGCTTGGCGAAGCTGTCGAGGGCCTGGTCGGTGTACTCGAAGAAGGCCACGGTGTTACCCGTGCCGACGTCGAAGAAGTAGTGCCTGAACGCGGGGATGGCGAGGGTGGTGACGAGGCGGGCGTCGAGCACGCCGTGCCAGAAGCGCACGGTGGCGTCCATGTCCGCGGTCACCAGGGCAAGGTGGTGCACGCCGCGCCAGTGCACCGTTTCTGGGGTCGCAGCCATGGGCCAACCGTACGCCTTTCAACTACCTCCGGTAAGACATGAGTTCGTTTCAGGGGGTGGTGGCGCAGTGGTCTTGACCGGTGCCGACCGGGCGGACGCACACCTTGTCGCCGGTGACGAGGCCGGAGGTGGGGCGGAACTCGCCTTCGAGCGCGGTGCCCACGAGGTTGCTGGACAGGCTGCCCGAGGCGGGCATGCCGTTGAGGGTGAGGGTGAAGGCGGCCGGGGAGGGGGCGGGCTGGAACCGGAACCAGAAGCGGTAGTCGCCGGGGGTGCCGCGGATCTCCTGACAGGCGAGAGCCTCCGGCGGGCAGGTGGCCGCGGTCGCCGCCGGGGTCGTTCCGAACACGAGGGCGAGGCAGGTGAGGGCGAGCGCGGCGGTGGCGATGGATGACTTCGGCCCTGGGCGCATGTGGCTCCACTCGTTGCGCGAGATCTTGACATCACTTTCTAACCCGTTGTGCAGGTGACGACAAGAGGTGGACGATCAGCCCTTCACCGAGCCGGCGAAGTTGAACGAGCCCGCCAGATACTTGTTGACCGCCACGTACAGGACCACCGCCGGAGCCGTGTAGAGGATGGAGAAGGCGGCGAGCTGGCCGTAGGCGACCTGGCCGTACTGGGAGAAGAAGGTGTAGATCGTGACGGCCGCGGGCTGCTTCTCCGGGGCGTCCAGGAGGACGAAGGGGGCGAAGAAGTTGCCCCACTGGCCGACGAAGACGAAGATCGCCACCACCGCGATCCCGGGCGCCATCAGGGGGCCCACGACGGATCTCAGCGACTGGATCCAGCCGGCGCCGTCCACCCAGGCGGCCTCCTCCAGGCTGACCGGCACCCCGTCCATGAAGTTCTTCATCATCCAGATCGAGAACGGCAGCGAGCTCGCCGTCAGGAACAGCACCATCGCCGGCACCGAGCCGTACAGGTTGAACCGGAAGAACATCGCGTAGACCGGGACCAGGATCGCCGTCACCGGCAGGCCCGTGGTGAACAGAAGGGTCAGCATGAAGGGACGCCGGAAGCGGAGCCCGTAGCGTGAGAGCGGGTACGCCGCCAGCCCCGCCACCAGGACCGTCAGGATCGCCGTGGAGCCCGAGATGACGATCGAGTTGATCAGCGGGAGGATGATCGTCTCCCAGGTCAGGACGGCCTTGAAGTTGTCCAGGGAGAAGGTGAGCGTCGGCGCGGCGGCCAGCGTGGCCTCCGGCTGGACCGAGGCGATGAGCACCCACAGGAACGGCCCCAGGAAGGCCAGCGTGATGAGCAGGAGGGAGAGCCAGGCGGCACTCCTCGCGGCGATTCTCGTCATGCGTCCTCCACCTTGATCAGGCGCAGGTAGATCAGGGAGAACAGGGCGCCGATCACCAGCATGACCAGGGCGATGGCCGAGCCGTAGCCGATCTCGAAGTACCGGAACGCCTGCTCGTACATGTACAGCGGCGTGGTCTGGCTGGCCGTGCCGGGGCCGCCGGCCGTGAGGGCGTAGATGAGGCCGAAGCTGGCCAGGGTCTGCAGCGTGATCAGCATGAGGTTGGCCATGATCGAGCGGCGGATCAGCGGCAGGGTGATGTGCAGCAGGCGGCGGGCCGGGCCCGCCCCGTCGACGGCGGCGGCCTCCACCAGGTCGGCGGGGACCTCCGACAGGGCCGCCGAGTACACCAGCATCGAGAACGCCGTGCCGCGCCAGATGTTGGCCAGGATGACCGCGACCATCGGGGCCGTGTAGAGCCACTCCTGGGAGATGCCGAGCACGGCGTTGAGCGTGCCCTCCTCGGCCAGGAACGAGAACCAGCAGGCCGCCGCCACGATCTCGGGCATCACCCAGGCGGCGATGACGACGCCGTTGACCACGCTGCGCGTCACCCGGCCGCGGCCGCGCTGGAGGAGGGCGATGATCAGGCCCAGGGTGTTCTGGCCGATGACGGCGGAGCCGATGACGAAGATGAACGTGAGCAGGAACGAGTTGAGGAAGTTCGGGTCGGCGAACATCCTGGTGAAGTTGTCGAAGCCCACGAACCGGGAGTTCACCGAGGCCGAGCCGGTGAGCGTCTCGTTGGTGAAGGCGATGTAGACGCTCCACAGGATCGGGCCCGCCAGGAACAACGCCAGCAGGACCAGCGCGGGGCCGAGGGGGAGCAGCCAGCGCAGGGTCCGCCGCCGCCGTGACGAGCCGCCGGGCGGCGAGCTCGTCACGGGCGGGGACGGCGCCGTGGCGACCGTCATCGAGCCAGGACCTTGTCGGCGCCCCCGACAGCCGTCGGCAGGGCCTTGGCATAGGCCGCCGCGGCCTCCTCAGGGGTCTGGGCGCCTGTGGTGACCGCCTCCATCGCCTCCTGGACCTGGGCCGACACCTTCGGGTAGACCTCGTAGGCCGGCCGGTAGTGGGTGACCGCGGCCAGGTCCGTGAAGAACTTGACGCTCGGATTGTCGGCGCTGTAAGCCGGGTCGGCCGCGACGTCCTTACGGGGGGCCAGGTCGCCCGTGCCCACCGAGTACGTCATCGAGTTCTGCTTGTTCGTGGCCACCGTGATGAAGTCGAACGCCTCCTGCTTGTGCTTGGTGTACGCGCTCATCGCCATGACCCAGCCGCCCGACATGCTCACCGCGCCCGGCTCCTCGCCGTTCTGCGTCGGCATGGCCGCCCAGCCGATCTTGTCCTTCCACTCCGGCCACGGCTTGGTGCTGGTCGGCTTCCAGGCCGCGGCGGTCCAGGCGCCGTCGAGCGAGATGCCGAGGGTGGCCTTGGGGAACCACTCGTAGGTGACCTTGTCGGCGAGCTTGGCGTTGTGGGCGTCGGCCTGCTTCGGGCCGAGCTCCTCGCGGTAGATCGTGTTGACGAAGGTCAGGGCGTCGGTGAAGGTCTTGCCGCCGGCGACCCACTTCTTCTGGGCGTCGTCGTAGAGGGTGCCGCCGGGGGTGCCGTACAGGAGCATCTCGAAGCCCTGCATGGTCGCGGCCTCGCCGTGGATCTTGGTGGAGTACATGCTGAACGGGATCACGCCCGGCAGCTTCTGCTTGATCGTGCGGGCCGCCGTCAGCACGTCGTTCCAGCTCTTCGGCTCCCACGGGACGGGCAGGCCGGCCTTGGCGAAGACGTCCTTCTGGTACCACAGGCCGCGCGTGTCCGTGCTGATCGGGACGCCGTAGATCTTGCCGTCGCCGCCCTTGGCGGCCTGCTTCACCGAGTCGGGGAACTGGCTGCTCCAGTCGGGCCACTTGGCCAGGTAGTCGTCGAGCGGGGCCAGCTTACCCGCCGCGACGTCCGCGTTGACCTGGAAGGTGTCGTGGTAGTAGAGATCCGGCGCCGAGTCCGGAGAGCGATTCAACAGCGCCAGCTTGGTGTAGTAGGCCTCGTTGTTGCCCTGGACCGGGGTCAGCTTGATCGTGACTCCGGGGTGGGCGGCCTCGTACTGCTTCTTGGCGTCGCCGAGCATCTTCTCCAGATGCGGCCACGTGGGCTCGACCTTGTAGAGGACTTCGAGTTCCTTGCCGCCGTTGGTGCTCTGCGAGGCGCCGCCGCCGCAGCCGGCCACGGCTGTCAGCAGCAGGAGCGAACCGGCCAGCGTACGTCTCATCACGGACTCCCCCTGTTTCCTTGGGTTGCGGAGAACGTAAATCTTTTTGATTTACTAAGTCAACACTCTGTGGTGACATGGCTCACATGCAGCAGGGCACCAACCTGCCGAAGGTGGGGAGCTACAACCGCGCGGTGGTCCTGGAGGCGATCCAGGCGTCCGACGGGATCAGCCGGGTGCAGATCGCCGCCGTGGCCGGGCTCACGGCGCAGACCGTGTCGGTGATCGTGCGCAGGCTGCTGGAGGAGGGGCTGGTCGTCGAGGACGGCTCCGCGCCGTCGAGCGGTGGCAAGCCGCGCACGATCCTGCGGGTCGACGCGCGGGCGGGCTACGCGGTCGGCGTGCACTTCGACCCCCTGGAGCTGTCCTGCGTGCTGGCCGACCTGGCGGGGCGGCCGGTCGCCCGGCTGCACCTGCCGGTCCGGCCGCGGGCCCGCCCCGACGCCGTCATCCGCCAGATGGCCAGGTCGGCGCGGCGGATCCTCCGGGAGGCCGGGGTGCCGGACGGCAAGGTGCTCGGGGTCGGGCTGGCCTGCCCGGGTCCGCTGGACGGCGAGGGCGTGATGGTGTCCCCGCCGCGGCTGCCCGGCTGGGACCGGGTGCCGATCAAGGGGCTGCTGCACGAGTACACGGGCTTTCCGGTGACCGTGGACAACGACGCCACGGCGGCGGCGATCGGGGAGCGGTGGGCCGGCATCGCCCGGTCCACGCCCAGCTTCGCCTACCTCTACCTCGGGACGGGCATCGGCGGCGGGCTCGTCCTGGACAACCAGGTCTACCGGGGCAGCTCGCTGAACGCCGCCGAGTTCGGGCACATCACGGTCGAACCGGACGGGCCCGAGTGCTACTGCGGCAACCGGGGGTGCGTGGAGGCCGTGTGCTGCCCGAGCGCCATCGAGGCGGCCATGAACAGCGGCGGCCCCGCCGGGCGCGCCCCCGGGCACGCCGCCATCTGTGCGGCGGCCGCCGCCGGGGAGCCCGAGGCGCGCCGGGTGATCGAGCGGGTGGCGGACCGGCTCGCCGACGCCGCCGTGAGCGTGGTGAACATGCTGGACATCGACCTGCTCGTGCTCGGCGGGCCCGCCCTGCGGGAGGTGGGCGAGATCTATCGGGAGGTGATCGCGCGGGCCGTGTCGGCGCGGCCGCTGGCCCGGCGGCTGCACGCGGTCCGGGTGGAGACCTCGCCGATCGCGGCCGACGCCGCCGCGATCGGCGCGGCCTCACTGGTCTTCCATGCCACGTACGCGCCCCGCCTGGGCGCGCTGCTCAGCGGATAGGGCCCCGCCGGGGCGGTCGGGCGGGGCGGTCAGGCCCGCTTGAGCCGCAGCGTGACCAGCTCGAACGGCTTCAGCGCCAGGGACAGCGCCTCCTCAGGACGCCGCGGTTCGCCCGTGGGCCGCTCCAGCAGGTCCGTCGTGACCACCTCCGCGACCGGGAAACCCGCCCGCAGCGTGGCGCGGGCCCGGCCGCCCCTGGACTCGTGGAAGCGGACGATCACGTCGCCGCTCTCGTCGTCGGCCAGCTTCACGGCGGTCACCACGACGGCGTCGTCGTCGACCGCGACCAGCGGCTCGACCTCGGCGTCGCCGGGCACGCGGCGCTCCGGCTGGTTGATGGACCAGCCCTCGCGGACCGCGTCGCCGATCTCCGCGCCCGGCACCAGCGCGTGGCGGAAGACGTGCACGCCCTGGTCGGTCTCCGGGTCGGGGAAGCGCGGGGCGCGCAGCAGCGAGACGCGCAGCGTCGTCACCGTGCCGCCGTCCTCGACCGTACGGGTGACGTCGTGGCCGTAGGTCGAGTCGTTGACCACGGCGACGCCCCAGCCGGGCTCCGCCACGTGCACGAAGCGGTGGTTGCACGCCTCGAACTTGGCGGCCTCCCAGCTCGTGTTGGTGTGGGTGGCGCGGTAGGAGTGGCCGTACTGGCTCTCGGAGGCGTACCGGTCGGCGTGCACGTCGAAGGGGAAGGCGAGCTTGAGGAACTTCTCCGTCTCGTGCCAGTCGACCTCCGTGCCGATCTCGAGCCGGCCCTCGCTGAGCGTGAGCCGCTGGGTCACCGACGAGGCGCCGAACGAGCGCCGCACCACGACCGTGCCGTCCTCCAGGCCCACCTCGTCGGCCTCGGTCAGGTCGGTGACCGTGTTGCGGTAGAACTCGTCCACGTCCCAGGCGTCCCACTTGTTGGGGAAGTCGGGGTGGATCTGCAGCAGGTTCGCCGCCCGGCCCGGCGCGACCGTCTCCCGGCCGGCGGTCAGGTCGTAGGCGGAGACCACCAGGCCGCGCCCGTCGATCTCGACCCGCACCGCGCCGTCCTCGAGGACGTAGCCGCCGCCCTCGCGGGCGCGCGCGTCCGTGGCGCGGGGGAGCGCGGGCCGCGTGGCGCCACCGGCCGGCACGCCGTGGCGGGCGTGCGGTGCCCCGTTGAAGACCAGCGTGCCGCCCGACGGGTCGCCCGCCAGTGCGCGCTGCGCCGCGTCGATGATCGCGTTGAGCTCCCCGGCCACCACCTCGTACGTCCTGCGCGCCTCCCGGTGCACCCACGCGATCGACGAGCCCGGCAGGATGTCGTGGAACTGGTGCAGCAGCACCGTCTTCCACAGCCGGTCGAGCTCCGCGTACGGGTAGGCCGCCCCGGCGCGCACGGCGGCCGTCGCCGCCCACAGCTCGGCCTCCCGCAGCAGCGCCTCGCTGTGCCGGTTGCCCTGCTTGGTCTTGGCCTGGCTGGTGAGCGTGGCCCGGTGCAGCTCCAGGTAGAGCTCGCCGGTCCACACGGGCGGGTTGCGGTATTCGGCCTCGGCCTTGGCGAAGAACTCGGCCGGCGTCTCCCAGGTGACGGCGGGCGAGCCCTCCAGGTCGCGTACGCGGGCCGCCTTGGCCACCATCTCCCGCGTCGTGCCGCCGCCGCCGTCGCCCCAGCCCGTCGGGGCCAGGGAGTGCCGGGCGACACCCTTGTCCTTGAAGTTGCGGGCGGCGTGCGCCAGCTCCCGGCCCTGCATCGAGCAGTTGTAGGTGTCGACCGGCGGGAAGTGCGTGAAGATCCGCGTCCCGTCGATGCCCTCCCACAGGAACGTGTGGTGCGGGAACGTGTTGGTCTGGCTCCACGAGATCTTCTGCGTGAGCAGCCGCTTCGACCCGGCCGCCTTGATGATCTGCGGCAGCCCGGCCGCGAATCCGAACGTGTCCGGCAGCCACACCTCCTCGTTGTCCACGCCGAACTCGTCGATGAAGAACCGCTTGCCGTGCACGAACTGCCGGGCCATCGCCTCCGAGCCGGGCATGTTCGTGTCGGACTCCACCCACATGCCGCCCGCGGGGACGAACCTGCCGGTGGCCACCGCCTTGGTGACCTTCGCCCACACCTCGGGCCGGTGCTCCTTGACCCACGCCCACTGCTGCGCCTGCGACATCGCGAAGATGAACTCCGGCTCGTCCTCCAGCAGGGCGGTCATGTTGGAGGTGGTGCGGGCCACCTTGCGCACGGTCTCGCGCAGCGGCCACAGCCAGGCCGAGTCGATGTGGGCGTGACCGACCGCGCTGATCCGGTGCGCCGACGGGACCGCCGGCGTCGACAGCACGCCGGCCAGCTCGGCCCGCGCGGCGGCCGCCGTGCCGCCCACGTCCTGAAGGTCGACGGCGTCCAGCGCCCGGCCGAGCGCCCGCAGCAGTTCCCAGCGGCGGGCGCCGTCGGCGGGCAGCTCGTGCATCAGCTCACCCAGCACCTCCAGGTCCATCACGAGCTGCCACACGGTCTCGTCGAACACGGCCAAGTCCATGCGGGTCAGCAGGTAGAGGGGGTCGGTCCCGGCGGTCTCCTTCTCGCCCATGTTCGTCGGCAGGAAGGGGTGGTAGTCGAGGATGACGGGGTTGGAGGCGGCCTCGATGTGCAGGCGCACCTCCTCGCCGCCCTCGACAGGAGAGCCGACGCGGACCCACTGGTTACGGGGGTTGAGCCCCTTCACCGGCGTGCCGTCGGGCCGGTAGACCAGGCCCTCGCACTGGAAACCCGGCTTGTTCTCGTCGAAGCCGAGGTCGAGGATGGCCTCGACGGTCCGGCCCGCCCATTCCGCCGGCACGGTGCCGGAGACGGTGAACCAGCTCGTGCCCCACGGGGCGCCCCACAGCCGGCCCACCTCGATCGGCTCGGGCGTCGCCGCCAGGCCCTCGGCCACCGGTACGGGCTCGTCCGGCGCGTTCCAGACGGACACTTCAAGCGGCACGGACTCGGGATAGATGGCCGGGCGGATCCGCTCGTCCAGGACACGCCTCAGCCGGGCTTCGATCAGTTCGCGGTCGTCATGCATCAGGGCTCCTCAAATGGAAACGGTGGTGGGGTCAGCCTTTGATGGCGCCTTCCTCCACGCCCCTGAAGAAGAAGCGCTGGAGTGCCGCGAACACGACGACGATCGGCAGGAAGGAGATCATCGTCCCGGCCGCGATCAGACGGGGGTTGGCGCTGAAGGTGCCGTTGAGATACTGCAGGCCGACGGTGAGGGTGTAGTGGTCGGGGTCGGTCAGGACGATGAGCGGCCAGAGGAAGTCGTCCCAGGCGCCGATGAACGCGAAGATCGTCACGACGCTGAGCATCCCGCGCACGTTGGGCAGGCCGATATGGCGCAGCCGCTGCCACGCCGTCGCCCCGTCGATGATCGCGGCCTCGTCCATCTCGGAGGGGATCGCCTGAAACGCGGTACGCATCAACAGCACGTTAAGCATCCCGATGGCGCCGGGCAACGCCACCCCCAGGAGAGTGTCCGCCAGACCGAGTGAGCGGACGGTCACGTACTGCGAGACGATCGTCACCTCGCCGGGCAGCACCAGTGTCGCCAGGAACAGCCCGAGCAGCAGCTTCGCGCCCCTGAAGCGGAGCCTGGCCAGGGCGAACCCGGCCATCGTGGCGCCCACCGCATTGCCCGCGACCACGATCGCGGCGACGATCAGCGAGTTGGCGGCGTACGACCAGACGGGGATGGTCTCGGCGACCTCGGCGTAGTTCGACAGCGTCGGCTGCTGCGGCAGGAAGCTCGGCGTGCCCGTGTAGATGTCCTCCCGCAGGCTCTTGAGCGAGGTGGACAACTGCCACAGGAACGGGGAGACGGTGAGGAGCAGCACCAGCAGGAGCAGGCCGTAGCGCAGGGCCTTCTCGCGGGCGGAGACGGTGTTGATGTCAGGCCGCCTTCCTGTTGAGCCGCAGCAGCGCCAGCATCGGGCCGATCGTGACGACCAGCAGCACCAGGCTGAGCGCGGAGGCGTAGCCGAGATGGCCGGTGAAGCCGCGGCTGTAGAGCTGGATGAGCATGACCAGCGACATGTCCCGGCCGCCGGGGCCGCCGGTGCCGTTCGACAGCACGTACAGCTCCGAGAACACGCGCAGGGCCGAGACCGACACCAGCACCGAGATCAGCAGCATCGTGTTGCGCACGCCGGGCAGTGTGACGCTCCAGAAGCGGCGCACCGGGCCGGCGCCGTCCACGGCGGCGGCCTCGTGCAGCTCGCGGCGGACGTTCCCGAGCGCCGACAGGTAGATGATCATGTAGTAGCCGAGGCCCTTCCAGACGGTCAGGCTGATCGCGCTGAACAGCAGCAGCCACCGGTCGGTCAGGAACGGCACCGGCTCGGCGATCACGCCGAGCCACTGCGCGAAGCCGTTGACCAGGCCCCGGTCGTCCAGCAGCCAGCCCCAGATCAGGGCCACCACCACGGCAGAGGCGACGACCGGGGTGTAGAAGGCGGTGCGGAAGAACGCGATGCCGGGCAGCTTCCTCTCCACCAGGATCGCGATCAGCAGCGGCAGCACCGTCAGCAGCGGCAGGCAGACCAGCATGAACACGACGCTGTTGACCAGCGCGTCGGCGAGCTGGTCGTCGTCCAGCACACGCCGGAAGTTGGCCAGGCCGGTGAAGTGGCCGCCGCCCAGCGGTTTGGCGTTGGTGAACGCCAGCACCACCGTGTTGATCGACGGCCACACCGAGAACGCGAACAGCCACACCGCGGCGGGCGCGACCAGCACCCATGGGGTGAACCAGCGGTGGTGCGTCATCAGCTCTTCAGCAGCTCGTCGCACTTGGCCACGGCGGCGTCGAGCGCCTCCTTCGAGGTGGCCTCACCGCTGATCGCCAGCGCGAACTGCTGCCTGACGAGCTTGGTCATCGCCTCGGTGACCTGGACCGGCTGCAGCACCTCGGCCTTGGCCAGCGACTCGAACGCGAGCACCTTCGCGTCGCCGGAGTTGGTGCCGTCGCTCTTGCTGAAGAACGGGTCGTTCGCCGAGGCCTTGGTGCTGGGGAAGATGTTGACCAGATGGGCGAACGCGGCCTGGTTCTCGGCGCTGGTCACCCAGCGGGCCAGGGCGAGCGCGGCGGGGGCGTTCTTCGTCCCCTTGGAGATCGACAGGCCCTGGACGTAGAGCGGCGGGGTGCCCATCGCGGCCGACGGCACGACCTTGGGCGCGAGCGTCGGGTTGTCGGTGGCCAGGCTCGTGATGTAGTTGCCGCCGCCGGTCGTCCAGGCCACCGTGCCCTCGTTGAACAGCTTGGCGTTGCCCGCGTAGGTGTCGGTGAGCACGTCGCGGGGGAGCAGGCCCTCCTTGAACGCGTCGCGGTACCGGTCGAGCAGCGCGACCGCCTCCGGGGTGTTGAAGGTGAAGCGGGAGCCGTCCGGCGACAGGATCGGCACGCCGGCGTTGGTCAGGTCGCCCAGCTCGGGGCGGCGGCTCATCAGGTAGACCTTGCCGCCCGACTTCTCCTTGAGGGTCCTGGCCTGGGCGATGAGCTCGTCCAGGGTCGCCGGGGGCTTGTCCGGGTCGAGGCCGTACTTCGTGAGCAGCTCGGAGTTCCAGTAGTTGACGTCGGTGTTGAGGTACCAGGGGTAGCCGTACGTGCCGGGCCGGCCGGGATACCTGTAGGCGTCGAGGCCGCCGGGGACGTACTCGCCGGCCAGTTTCGGGTCGGCCTGGGCGACGTCGAGCAGGAGGTCCTGCTTGATGAGCGGGACGGCGAAGTCGGGCGGCAGGTTGACGACGTCGGGCAGGGTGCCGCCGGCCGCCTGGGTGAGCACCTTGTCGGAGTAGCCCTCGGCCGGCTGGTCCAGCCACTCCACCTCGGTGCCGGGGTAGGTCTTCTCGAAGCCGTCGATGACGCCCTGGACGTAGTCGGTGAACTTCGGCTTGAGCGCCCAGGTCTGGAGGCTGACCTTGCCCCGTACCGCGCCGCCGGTGGCGCCCGCGCTCGTCGCCGGCGCCGGTTCGGCGCCTCCCAGCCCGCAGCCCGCGATCGTCGTGACCAGCACGGCCAGTCCTGCCCAGTACCTTCGCATGGCGCTCTCCTTCGGTACTAAACCGCTCTAGTTGCCGGACTATTCACCGGGCTAGACTCCCGTGTCAATAGGTCCTCACACATGACAGGGAGCACGCGTGGGCCGACCGACGATCGCCGACATCGCGCAGCGGGTCGGGGTGTCCAAGGGCGCGGTGTCGTTCGCGCTCAACGGGCGTCCCGGCGTCAGCGAGGCGACCAGGGCCCGCATCCTCGAGGTGGCCAGGGAGATGAACTGGCGGCCGCACAGCGCGGCCAGGGCGCTCGGCGGGGCCAGGGCGGAGGCGGTCGGGCTGGTGATCGCCAGGCCCGCCAGCACGCTGGGCGTGGAGCCGTTCTTCGCCCAGCTCCTGTCCGGGCTGCAGGCCAGGCTGTCGGAGCAGCAGGTGGCGATGCACCTGCTGGTCGTGGAGGACGCCGCGGCCGAGATCCAGGTCTACCGCGAGTGGGCCTCCGCGCACCGGGTGGACGGGTTCATCCTGGTCGACCCGCAGGTCCGCGACCCGCGCTTCGAGGCGATCGAGGAGCTGGGCGTGCCGGCCGTCGTGCTCGGCGGGCCCGGCGGGCACGGCTCCCTGTCCTGCGTGTGGGCCGACGACCGGGAGGCGATGCTCTCGGTCGTCGACTACCTGGCCGCGCTCGGCCACCGGCGGATCGCGCACGTCGCGGGGCTGCCGGGGTTCCGGCACACGCAGCGGCGCATGCGGGCGCTGCGCGACTCGGTCCGGCGGCTCGGCCTGGTGGACGCGGTGTCGCTGCCGACCGACTACAGCGACGCCGAGGGCGCGGCGGCGACCAGGGCGCTGCTGTCGCGAGGGCGCCGCCCGACCGCGATCGTCTACGACAGCGACGTGATGGCGCTGGCCGGGCTGGGCGTGGCGATGGAGATGGGCGTGCGGGTGCCGGGCGAGCTGTCCGTCGTGGCCTTCGACGACTCCGTGCTGACGCGGGT
Source organism: Nonomuraea sp. NPDC050643 (assembly GCF_040654715.1). Classification (NCBI taxonomy): domain Bacteria; kingdom Bacillati; phylum Actinomycetota; class Actinomycetes; order Streptosporangiales; family Streptosporangiaceae; genus Nonomuraea; species Nonomuraea sp. NPDC050643. Next base: position 60,537 of record NZ_JBFAIM010000062.1, read on the forward strand.
CACGCATCCGAGCATCACCTCGCTGTCGCGGGACACGTTCGCGCTCGGCGGGCAGGTGGCCGGGGTCATGCTCGAGGTGATCGCCGACCCGTCGTCCAGGCGCGACCTCAAGACCGCCACGCCCCGGCTCGTCGTCCGGCACAGCACGGCGCCGCCCGCCTCTTGGCAGGACGACTAAAGCGGTTTAGGGTGCGGGAGATCGGCTCATCTCTCGGAGAACGCGCGTGCCCGTGCCGCCGGCCAGGCGGCGGGGCGTGGACGACCAGCTCGCCGTACCCGGTTGACAAGGAGCTCGGATGCGAGTGTTATCCGCGATCGCTCTGGTGACGGGGCTCGTCACCGTACCCGTCCAGCCCGCCCTGGCCGCCGGCGGCGATCAGCCGTACGCGTCCTACTGGTATCCCGGCTCGATCCTCGGCTGGGACCCGGCCACCGACCCCGACGCCCGCTTCAACCGCTCGCGCGTCCCGCTGCGCCCCCGTGTTCAGGACCCGGCGCTGAGGGCCAACGCCAACGCCCGCGCGGGCGAGGGCCGCGTCGCCTCGCTCGTGTCGTTCGCCCCCACCTCGGGCAACCCGTCGCAGGGCGCGCCGGAGGCGAGCTACTACGCCTTCGGCCACTGGCAGTACGTCGACACGCTCGTCTTCTGGGGCGGCTCCGCCGGCGAGGGCCTCATCCTGGCGCCCAACGCCACGGTCATCGACGCCGCCCACCGCAACGGCGTCAAGGTCTACGGCACCGTCTTCTTCCCGCCCACCGTGTACGGCGGCCAGATCCAGTGGGTACGCGACTTCGTCCAGCGGTCCGGCACGGCCTACCCCGTCGCCGACAAGCTGGCCGAGGTGGCCCGGCACTACGGGTTCGACGGCTGGTTCATCAACCAGGAGACCGCCGGCGGCGACGCCGCGCTGGCCGGCGAGATGCGCTCGCTGATCGCCTACGCCCGCGCCAGGAGCCCGATCGACTTCATGTGGTACGACGCCATGACCGAGAGCGGCGCCATCTCCTGGCAGGACGCGCTCACCCCGGCCAACGACGGCTTCTTCACCGCCTCGGACTCGATGTTCCTGGACTTCGGCTGGAACACGGCCAAGCTGGCCTCCTCCCGCGACCTGGCCAGGTCCCTCGGCCGGGACGAGCACGAGCTGTACGCCGGCATCGACACCGAGGCGAACGGCTACAACACCGCCGTGCCGTGGGAGGCGCTCTTCCCCGCCGGAGGAGCGCACGTCGCCTCGCTCGGCATCTACCGGCCCGAGTGGACCTGGAAGTCCTCAGCGAGCCCCGCCGACTTCCGTGCCAGGGACTCCCGGTTCTGGGTCGGGGCCAACGGCGACCCGTCGGATACCTCGACGACGTCGGCCTGGAAGGGCCTGGCCCACTACGTCGCCGAGTCCACGCCCGTCACCGCGAAGCCGTTCGTGACCGGGTTCAACCTGGGGCACGGGGAGTTCTACAACGTGGACGGGATCCGGGTGCGCACAGGAGGCTGGAACAACCTGTCGCTGCAGGACGTGCCGCCGACGTACCAGTGGCTGGTCTCGTCCGGGGGCACCCGGCTGACCCCGTCGATCGACTTCGGCGACGCCTACGAGGGCGGCTCGTCCCTGCGGCTCACCGGCCGCCTCGACGCCGTCAACACCGTCCGCCTCTACCAGGCGCGCCTGCCCGTGAGCGCCGGCACCAAGCTGTCGGCCGTCCTCAAGACCCCCGCGGCCGGTCCCACCCGTCTGCGGCTGGCGGTGTCGTTCACCACCGCGCCCGGCACGTTCGTCACCTACGACCTGGGCAGGACGGGCGGCGCCGGCTGGGAGCGCAGGACCTTCGACCTGTCGGCCCACGCGGGCAAGACGATCGCGCAGATCGGCCTGCGCACGACCGGCGCCCAGGACGCCTACGACATCCGGCTGGGCCGCCTCGCCGTGTACGAGGGCGCGGTGGACATCCCCGCCGCCCCGGCCGGGCTCACCGTCCTCGGCGTCACCGACGTCTCACCCACCCGTAAGTCGCTGCGGCTGGCGTGGACGGCCTCCGGGCCCGCGCACCACTACGACCTCTACCGCCGCAACCCCGATGGCACCCGCACCCACCTGGGCGCCACCCCGAACGACGCCTACTTCGTGGGACGGCTGGACCAGGCCGGCACGGAGAGCGGCACGACCATTGAGGTCGAGGCGGTCTCCGCGGAGCGCGGCCGCTCACCCGCCGTCACGACCACGGTCCCCTGGACGCCGTGACCTCCGCCCGTCCGGAGGCCGATCGGTGCGGCGGTCGGTCAGGCGCATGCGGATGTCGTCGGCCGCCCACAGGACGAAGCGCTCGACGGGCACCACCGGATGACCGGCGACCGGCTCGAAACGAAACCGCTTGAGCAGCACCGCCAGCACCAGCTCGGCCTCGACCATGGCCAGGCCCGCCCCCTCGCAGCTCCGCGGGCCCAGGCCGAAGGGGATGAACGCGTACCGGGGCCGCCCGGCCTGCTCCTCGGCGGTGAAGCGGCCGGGGCGGAAGGCGTGCGGGTCCGGCCAGTAGCGCGGGTTCAGGTGCACGGCCCAGAACGGGTAGAAGATCGTCGTGCCGGCCGGGATCCGGTAGTCGCCGAGGGTGAGGTCCTCGGTGGTCTCGCGGGCGCCGTACGGGCCGGGCGGGTAGAGCCGCATCGACTCCTTGAGCGCCATCTCCAGGTACGGCAGGCGCTTGAGGTCGGCGTACTCCGGCGCGGCCCGCTCGCCCAGGACGTCGTCCAGCTCCGCGACCGCCCGCGCCGCCGCCTCGGGGTGCCGGGCCAGCAGGTGGAGGGTCCAGGAGACCGCGACGCCGGTCGTGTGGTGGGCCGCCAGCATGATCATCAGTACGGTGTCCCTGACCCGGGCCGGGCTCATGTCCGCCCGTACCAGGGCGTCGACCAGGTCGCTGCCGCCGGCGGCCAGCACGCCGTCCACGACCTCGCGCAGGTGGGCCAGCGCCTGCTCGGCCCGCGACAGGTCGTCGCCGTGCGCGTACAGGCCGTGCTCGTACAGGCGGCCCAGGTAGCCGGTCAGGACGGTCTCGAAGGCGCTCACCACCCGGGCGGGGTCGTCGATGCCGCGGCCGAGGGCGTACTGGCAGATCATCCGCAGCGACAGCTCGCTCAGGTCGTGCTGCAGCTCCACCGGGCCGGCGGCGGCGCGGTCCGCCCACCGGTCGGCCAGCTCTCCGGTCAGCGCGGTGAACGCGGCGAAGTGCGCCTCGTGCGAGCGCCGCCCGGCGAGCACCGACAGCAGCGCGCGGCGCAGCGGCACGTGCTCGGCGGCCGGCAGGGTCTGCAGGTTGCCCGCCTCGCACAGCGGGGCCAGGAACTCGAACAGCTTGCCCGGTCGTTCGTTGACCTTGGCCGTGGCCTCCAGCAGCACCGGGTCGGCCACCGAGACCGCCGCCCGCGCGCCGGGGAGCTGGAAGCGCACCACCGGCCCGTACTCGTCGTGCAGCCGGAGCTGGTAGGTGTGCAGGCCGCCGGCGGCCGTGACGGCGCTCAGCCCGCCGTCGGCCTGCGGAGGCGGTCCTGGGATCTCGCGCACCTCGTCACGGTCTCCCGGGCCGCGCCCGGTTGGCAAGCGCGGCCGGTATCTGGGCGGACAAAAGTAGATCATGTATGGTGAGCCCGGCATGCCCCCCCGGATGGCCTGGAGCCCGTTGTGCCGCACATGTCCCGTCGCCAGGTTCTCTCCCTGCTCCCCGCCGCCGGCCTCCTGTCCTGGGCCGACCCCGCGCGCGCCGCCGCTGCCGGGGTCGATCACGCGCGGCTGATCGCCAACACCGTGGCGATCTTCGCGGGGACGCCCGACGTCAACGCCCGCCCCGAGGTCGCCGCCAAGCTCACGGCGATGGCCACGACCGCCCGGCAGCGGCTGACCGCCATGGACCAGGCGGGCGAGGGCGAGCTGTTCTCCGGGCTGAGGCTCGGCACCGACGACGCCAACCTGCGGCTGGCCTTCCAGTACCTGTACGAGATCGCGCTCGCCTCCCGCGCCCCGGGCGGCGCGCTCAACGACGACGTCACCGCCCAGCGGCGGGTCCTCGACGGCCTGGTGTGGCTGCACGAACGCCACTTCGGCGACCAGTCGGCCGGCTACTACGGCAACTGGCACAACTGGGAGATCGGCATCCCCACCCACGTGAGCCGGACACTGGTCCTGCTGGCCGACCGGGTGCGCGCGGAACGGCCCGGCCTGACGGCCGCCTACCTCGCCTCGATGGACGCCTACCTGCGCAACGGCAAGGACGGCGACGTCGACCTCGACTCGCGCTTCCACACCGGGGCGAACCTGGCCGACATCACCGGCAACCGGATCCTGCAGGGCGCGCTCACCGGCGACGACGCCCGGGTCGGCAAGGCCATCTCCGACCAGGCCACCGTCTTCGCCACGATCGACCCCTACGACCTGCGGCACGGCAACACCGACGGCTACTACCGCGACGGCTCCTTCATCCAGCACCACTCGGTCGCCTACACCGGCTCCTACGGGCGGGCCCTGCTCACCCGCGTCGTGCAGACCCTCAAGACGCTCGAGGGCGCGACCGGCGACGTCGCCGCCGACCTGGCCGCGGTGGTCTACCGGTGGATCGCCGACGGCTTCGCCCCGCTGATCTTCGAGGGGTGGATGATGGAGATCGTCAAGGGGCGGGCGGTCTCGCGCACCAACACCGGCTACGCCGACGTCGGGGTGATCGTGGAGGCCATCGCCGACCTGGCCGGGCACGTGGGGGAGGCCGAGGCGCTCGCGCTGAAGAAATACCTCAGGTTCCTGCCGGCCGCCGACACGGCCGCGTTCGTCTCGCCGGTCAGCATCGCCCGCTACGCGGCCGTCCGCGCCGACTCCGCCGTCCCGGCGGCCGACCTGAACCCGTCCGAGCGCTGCGTGGCGTTCAACGCCATGGACAGGACCGTGCACCGGCGCCCCGGCTACGCCTTCGCCCTGGCGCGCAGCTCCGACCGGATCAGCAAGTACGAGTACATGAACGGCGAGAACCTCATGCCCTGGTTCCAGGGTGACGGGGCCTACTACCTCTACCTCGCGGGGGAGGACCAGCGCGAGGTCTTCGGGGTCGACTACTACACGGCCGTCTCGCCGTACCGGCTGGCCGGGGTCACCGCGCCGGTGGAGGAGCGGCGCACGGTGCCCGACCTGTACGGCCGGTTCTGGTACGAGAACCCGGGCCACCCGCTCAACTTCACCTCCTCCTCGGAGTCCCAGAACACCTACGTGTACTTCCCCCGCGCCGGGAACGCCTTCTCCGGCGGCGCGACGCTCGGCGCGTACGGCGCGGCCGGCATGGTCCAGTCCGACGACGCCGCCTACACCGCCAAGCAGGCGGGCCTGCTGCCGGACGACTTCGTCGCCTACCGGGACGCCCGCGCGACCAAGTCCTGGTTCATGCTCGACGACGAGATCGTGGTGCTGGCCGCGGGCGTCGCCGGCCAGGGCGGCCGGACCGCGGTGACCACCGTGGACAGCCGCATCGCCGCCCCCGGCGACGCGACCGCGCTCACCGGCGAGGGCTGGAACGGCGGGGCCTGGCGGGCGGGCGACACCGCGCCGCCGCGCTGGCTGCGCTACGCCAACGGCACCCGCGGCACCGCGGTCGGCTACGCCTTCCTCACCAGGCAGCCGGTCACGGCCGGGCTGGAGACGGTGACCCGCAGCCGCCGGGTCGTCCGCGTGGCCAACCCCGACACCAGCGTGACCAAGAACGTCTTCACCGCCTCGATCGCCCACCCCGCCGCCGGCGACGCCCCCGCCCTCGCCTACGCCCTGGTTCCGAACGCCACCGAGGCCCGCCTGCGCGGCTACGCCAGGGGCCCGCTGACCGTCCTGGCCAACAACCGGCACGTGCAGGCGATCGGGCACAAGGCGCTCGGGATCGTGGCCGCCAACGTCTTCACCGACGGCCCCCGCCAGGCCGGGCGCCTGCTCGTCGACGGCCCCGCCTCGGTCATCGTGCGCTCTGGCGGGCGCTCTGATGGGCGCACGGTGGTCGCGTTGTCCGATCCCACGATGAAACGCGACCGCGTCACCGTCGTCCTGCTCGGCGAGCGCCTCAGGGTGGAGACGGCCGACGAGGGCGTCACGGTACGGCGCGTGCCGGGCGGCACCCTGGTCCAGGCCACGACCCGCCACGCCCACGGCCGCACCTTCACCGCCACCCTGCGCTGAGCCGCCCTGCCCGGCCTCCGCCGGAATTTCTCGGCTCCGAAATCTATACAAATCGGACAGTAGGTCGCTAATCTGGCATCGCTCCAGTGGGGGGCCACTGGAGCACCAAAGCAGCGGGCCGGCTCGTGGGCGGGCGTCAGCCCGAGAGCAGGTCGCGCAGCGCCGTGGCGAACTCCGACGGGCTGCGCAGGTAGCCGACGTAGTCGCCGGGGAGTTCGGCGGGCTCCAGGCCCAGGTGCTCGGCGACGGCGAGGGTGGCCCGGTGCATGAGCCGGCCGCGGGTGTCCGCCCCCGAGGCCAGGACGAGAGGAGCGTCGCGGAGGGCGCGGGCGTCGGGGATGAACGTGCTGAACGACCGCATCTCGTACAGGAGGCTGGTCTCCATGTTGGCGCTCATCCTGGTCAGCATGTCGCGCACCCACTGCGGCAGGCCGGGGTTCGGTTCGGGGGGCGCGCTGACGCCGGTCTCCTCGCCGAACTTGCGCATCGCGGGGCCGATGCCCTCGCGGCGGCAGACGTCCACCGCCTCCTGTGCCAGCCGCCGCCAGTGGGCCGCGTCGGGCAGCAGGTCGAAGGCCGGGGGCTCGTGGGCCACCAGGCGGCGGACCCGCTCGGGGTGGCGGGCCAGCAGGTCGAGGGCTATCAGGGCGCCGGAGTGGGTGGCGAACACGTGGGCTGGAGTCGAGCCGGCCGCCTCCAGCAGGCGCAGGGCGTCGTCGGCGTGCTCGCCGACGCGCTGCTCGGCGGGGCGCCCGGTGAGCGGGCTGCGGGCGGCGCCGCGCCGGTCGTAGGTGATGACCGTGAAGCCGCCGGCGAGCGCCTCGGCCAGCGGACCGGCCATCGCCGCGTCGCTGCCGCCGCCGAGAATGATCAGCAGCGCCGGCCCTGTGCCGCGGACCTCGAAATAGAGCTTCGCGCCGGGAACATCGAGGTGTCCAGTGTCCATGGTCCGCCTACTTTAGGACGCCGGCGGCGTGTGGCCAAGCCGCAGTTCGCACACCGCGCGGCGCCGTTTTCCTGACTTCTTCGAAACGGCCGGCATTCGCGTGGTCCGGTTATCCGCGGGCCTGCCGGCCGTGCCGCCTGCATGCCTTGTGAACTGTGATGACGCGCTTCGGCGCGGCGGTGGTCAATGTGGTCGCGATGGGCGGGTCCGGTGAAAATCGCTTGGCCGTAATGCCCGCCCGGCGACGATCGTGCCATTTCCGCCCCGGTCCGGTTTCCGGGCAGTGTCCGTCCCGCCGGTGAGGGCTCGCCCGGCGGGATCATCGGCGGCCCGGACACCGCCCGCCACCGGCCTGCACAGGTGGCGGATATGCGACAAGTCCGGATGTAGCCACACCAATCTCATAGACAACAGCAGTTCAGGGTGACTAGGAATTCGGTAGTCGTGCTTACCGATGTTCTGGAGGTCGTCCATGCTGCGTGGCTTGGGCCGTACGGGGCGCTCGCGGCGAGGGACGGTGATGGCCGTCTCCACGGCCATGGCGGCCTCGCTGCTCGCGGTCCCCGGCGCGCACGCGAGCACCGCTCCGCCCGTGACGTTCACGGGCGGAGCGGTGAGTGATGAGATCACGTTGATCACCGGTGACCGGGTCCGGGTGCGCGCCGTGGACGGCGAGCACCAGGCCGTCACGGTCACCCCGGCGCCACGGGCGGACGGTTCCGTGCCGACGTTCCAGGTGCTGGAGTCGGAGGACGGGGTGACGGTCATTCCCGACGACGTCGCCGCCCTGGTGCCCGAGCGGCTGGACGGCGCTCTGTTCAACGTGACGGAGCTGGCCGGCCAGGATTACGGCGGCGCCATCCCGCTCATCCTCACCTACGCCGCCCAGGCTCCCAAGGCCGCGATCCCCGCCGTCAAGCAGGTGCGCACGCTGGAGAGCATCGGCGGCGCCGGGGTGTCGGTGGCCGCGGCGGACGCGGCGACGTTCGGGGCGGAGCTGGCCAGGCTGGCCTCCCCGAGGGCCCGCGCCGGGGCCGGGCCGCTGGCGGGCGTGGCCAAGATCTGGCTCGACCGCAAGGTGAAGCCGGCGCTCGAGGAGAGCGTGCCGCAGATCGGCGCGCCCGAGGCGTGGGCCGCCGGGTACGACGGCACCGGCACCACCGTGGCCGTGCTCGACACCGGCGTGGACGCCGCCCACCCCGACCTCGCGGGCAAGGTCTCCGACCAGCGCGACTTCACCGGCGAGAACACCACCGGCGACCCCCACGGCCACGGCACCCACGTGGCGAGCACGATCGCGGGCAGCACCCCTGGCGGCGCATCGGGCACCACGCCGGGCGCCACGCCGGGCAACGCGCGGGACGGCGCTGAAGACGGCGCTGAGGAGGGCGCTGAGGGCCGTGCTGCGGACGGCGGCGGCAAGGGTGTGGCGCCGGGGGCGAGGCTGCTCAGCGGCCGGGTGCTGGCCGCCGACGGCTACGGCCAGCTCTCCTGGATCATCGACGGCATGGAGTGGGCGGCCGGTGAGAAGCGCGCGCCGGTCGTCAACATGAGCCTGGGCAGCCGCGTCCCCGGCGGCCCGCTCACCGACGCCGTGACCCGGCTGACCGAGCAGTACGGCACCCTGTTCGTGGTCGCCGCCGGCAACGACGGCTGCGACTCGTGCGTGGGCGCCCCCGGCGACGCCCCCGGGGCGCTGACCGTCGGCGCCGTGGACAAGCAGGACCGGCTCGCCGACTTCTCCAGCAGGGGCCCCGTCGTGGGCGGTCAGGCCGTCAAGCCCGACGTCACCGCCCCGGGCGTGGACATCTCCGCCGCCAGGAGCGGCGGCGGCCACGTCGCGATGTCCGGCACCTCCATGGCCACCCCGCACGTCGCGGGCGCGGCGGCGTTACTGCGCCAGGCCCGCCCCGGGTTGACCGCCGCCGAGCTGAAGTCTTTGCTCATGGCCACGGCCAGGCCAGGCCAGGGCATCCCCGTGGACGCCCAGGGCACGGGCCGCATCGACGTGGCCGCCGCGCTCAAGGGCACGGTCGTGGCCTCGGCCGGCTCGCTCGACTTCGGCAGGGTCGCCCCCGGCGCGACGAAGACCCTCGCCATCGGCTACCGCAACCTCGGCAAGGAGCCCGCCGAGCTGGACCTGAAGAGCGGCGGGGCGTTCACCGCCGAGCCGGCCAGGCTCACCGTCCCCGCCGGGGGCACGGCCGAGGCCAAGATCACCCTCAAGGCGGCCGCGCCCGGCTCGCTGCGCCAGGAGCTGACGGCGGCCGGCACGCGCACGCTCCTGACGGCCGGCGTCGAGGACGACCGGGTCGAGCTCCGCGTCCGCGGCATCGCCAGGGACGGCCGCACCGGCCGCGGCGGCTTCACCGTGCTGAACCTGGACGAGGGCACCCTGGTCGGACGCGTGCTCCCCGGCGATCCCGCCCAGCCCTGCACCGACGCCAAGTACGGCTCCGGCACCTGCCTGCTCGTCAAGCCCGGCACCTACTCCGTGCTCGGCCACATCTTCACCATGCCGGCCACGCAGGACAGCACCACCTCCGGCAAGCCCCTCAACGAGAGCCTGCTCGGCGACCCCGAGATGGAGATCAGCGAGGACACTGAGGTCGTGCTGGACGCCCGCAAGGCCGTCGAGGTCGAGATCGAGACGCCCGACCACGAGACCAAGCGCAACACCGGGGCGGCGGCCGCCCTCATGTGGTACCGCGCCGGCGAGCGGGGCACCGCGCTGCGCGGCGGCACCAACATCTCGCCCGGCGGGCACATCGAGGAGCGGCTGTTCGTGCAGCCGACCAGGAAGGTCACCAAGGGCACGTTCGTCGTCTCCACCCGCTGGCGGCTGAAGGCCCCCGAGATCACGCTCTCGACCCCGGGCGTCGAGCTGTCCCCCCAGTACGTCGACCCGGTCCAGTTCAGCGACTTCGCCACCGAGTACCCACGCCTGGACGGCACCCGGCAGCTCACGGCCGTGGACGCCGGGCGGGGCGGGGCCGCGGAGCTGAAGGGCCTCAACCTGCGCGGCAAGCTGGCCGTCATCCGCCGCACCGACGGCGTGCCGGTCTCCGCCCAGTCCAACGCGGCCGCGGCGGCGGGCGCGGCCCTGGTCGCCGTCTACAGCGACCGGCCCGGGGCCGACGTCACCACGGGCGGCAACGGGGTCAAGCTCACCGTCCCGACCGTGCGGCTGACGCACGAGGAGGGCCTGGCCCTGGTCGAGCGGCTGCGCGCCCTGCCCGCCCCGGTCGTGGCCAAGGGCGTCGTCGCCAGCCCGTACGTCTACGACCTGTTCCTGCGCGAGCGGGGCCAGGTCCGCGACACCCTCGACTACGTGGTCCGCGCCGGCTCGCTGGCCAGGATCGAGACCGGCTACCACAGCCAGCTCTCCGACGACGTGACGATCAACGAGACCCGCTTCGTCTTCGAGCCGTGGGACACCGCGTCGATCTCCACGAACCACCCGATGGCCCAGACGCCGCGTACCCGGGTCGACTACGTCACGCCGGATCCCGATCTGCGGTGGAGCACGTCGGCGGTGGCGCCGGAGCGGCCCTACAACAACCTGTGGCCGCACCCGGACACGCCGCGCGCCGGGCTGTCGTCGCCCGAGTTCCGGCCGTACGAGGCGGGGGAGCGGGTCACGAGGACGGTGTTCAAGCAGCCGCTGCTGCCCGGCGTCAACCCGCGCAACCCGATGCGCAGGGAGGGCGACAAGCTGCGCGTCTCCATGCAGGGGTTCGTGGACGCCGATCGCAACTACGGCGAGGCCTACACCAGCCAGTTCGCGCGCGGCCTGAAGACCGACTTCCGGCTCTACCAGGACGACCGGCTGCTGTGGCAGACGAACTATCTGCCCTCGGGGTCGGGGACGCTGGCGGCGGGGAAGGCCACGTACCGGATCGAGTACGACCTGGCCAACGAGGCCGAGTGGGCGAAGATGTCCGTACGGACCAGGGGCGTGTGGACGTTCGGCTCGGAGCGGGCGGCGGAGCCGACCGTGATCCCGCTGCTGCTGGCCACGTTCGACGCGCCCGTGGACCTGAAGAACCAGACCGCGTCCCGCACGCTGGGCATCGACCTCCACCACCAGGAGGGGGCGCGGCAGAGCGCGGTCAAGGACGTCTCGCTCGAGGTGTCGTACGACGACGGCGCCACGTGGCTGCCGGCCGGCCTGCGGGACAAGGGCGACCGGTCCTACGAGGCCACGCTCGTCCGTGCGCGGCCCGGGTTCGTCTCGCTGCGGCTGAACGCCTCCGACGTCAACGGCAACACCCTGTCGCAGGAGGTCATCCGCGCCTACGCGCTGCGCTGAGACAGGCCCTGGAAAGGGCATTCACACGAAAGACCGGCCGAGCGGGCTCATGGCCCGCTCGGCCGGTCGGTGGGCGGGCTCATGCCCAGCGGGGCTCGACGGCCGGCTCGTAGGAGGCGGCCCGGGTGAGCATGGCCTGCGCCAGGCTGGCCTTGACCAGGGCGGCCCCGCGCACGACCGGCACCAGCGTCAGCGCGAACAGCACGCCGGCCAGCGTGTTGACCCCGACGAACGCCAGGTCGCCGTCACCGAGCCCGAGCAGCATGGGGAGCCCGTTGTCGACGCCGGGGATGGCGGCGATGGTCCATCCGTAGATGGGGAAGGTCAGCCCGGCGATCGTGCCCGCCCACCACACGAGGGCGATGACGCCCGCGGCCAGCGAGATGGGGAAGGCGATGATGCCGTACAGCAGGTCGAGCCAGCCCTGGGCGGTGGCCAGGGGGTTCATCATGCGGCGGAACCAGCCCGCCCCGGCCGGAGCCGGAGGGTAGGGCGGGCGGGCCACCCGCTGCCCGAGCACGCCGGGCAGCGCGACCCGCTCGAAGTCGGCGAGGTTGCGCGCCGCGGCGGCGGCCCCGGCCAGGATCGGCAGGCCGACGAACGCGACCGCGGCGCCCAGGCCCGCCGAGAGCCCGGCCACGGAGATGGAGAAGCTCACCACGGCCATCGGGAGGCCGAGCAGGAGGTAGCGGGAGTCGGTGGCGAGACGGTGCCGGAGGGTTGTCATGGGAAGAACGCTACGGGCCGGGGACCGGGCCGAACGATCCTGCTCACGGCCCTCCCCGGGGTAGGGCCAGCACTACCGGAACCCTCGGGCCGCGCGGTCGTGGCGGAAGGCGTCGAGCCGCTCGAAGTCCAGATCGTGGGCCGAGACCGGCGCGTCGGGCGGCCCGGTGAAGAATCCGGCGTGCGTGCGCGGGCACGGGTCGGCGAATCCGGTCACCCCGGCGCACGGGTGCCCGTGGTAGGTGGTCTCGTGGTGCCAGTCGCTGACGGCCACGTACGTCATGAACTCGTACGCCCGCGCCACGCTCATGTGCTGCCACAGCTCCCTGGCCGGGGCGGGCCCGTCCCAGCGGGTGACGGAGAAGGCGGGCACGAGGACGGCGTCCAGGCGCTCGTGGCCGGCCAGGCTCGCCGAATACCACATGTCGGCGCAGAGCAGGACGTGCAGGCGGCGGCCGTGGAGCTCGAACCCCTCGCTGGGGCGGCCGGGGCGCACGCCCGAGCGTAACTCGAGGCCGTAGGGGTGGACCTTGTCGTACTCGGTCAGCAGCGTGCCCGACCCGTCGAACACCGCGCCCCGGTTGATCGCGCCGTCGTAGTGCGACCCGCCGACGACCGCCGTCCCCGTGGCCTCGGCCAGGGCGCGGACCCTGGCCAGGTAGTCGGCCCTGGGCAGGCTGGAGCCCGCCAGCTCGGGCAGCAGCAGGACGTCGCCCGTCAGGGAGCCGACGAGCTCCTCGATCGCGTCGAAGTTGGCGTGGCCGTCGGGGGACCAGTGCGGGGGCTGGACCAGGAGGATCTTCACCCTCCTACTCTGACCTACCGCCCGCCCGGGATGGCCGCGAGCAGCTCGCGGGTGTAGTCGTCCGCCGGATCGCCGAAGATCTGCTCGGCGGTGCCGCTCTCCACGATCCGCCCGCCGCGCATGACGTGCACCGTGTGCGAGATCATCCGTACCACGGCCAGGTCGTGGCTGATGAACAGGTAGCTGAGCCCCAGCTCCCGCTGCAGTTCGGCGAGCAGCTCCAGGATCTGCGCCTGCACCAGCACGTCCAGCGCCGAGACGGCCTCGTCGAGCACGACCAGCTCGGGCGAGAGCGCCAGGGCCCTGGCGATGGCCACCCGCTGGCGCTGCCCGCCGGACAGCTCGTGCGGCAGCCGCTCGGCCATGGACGCGGGCAGCGACACCTTCTCCAGCAGCTCGGCCGCGGTCCTCCTGCGTTCGGCGGCGGTGCCGACGCGGTGCACGCGCAGCGGCTCGGTGATGGACTTCTCGACGCTGTAGCGGGGGTCGAGCGAGGCGTACGGGTTCTGGAAGACCGGCTGCACCCGCCGCCGGAACGCGAACAGCTCCCGCCTGCCCAGCCCGGCCAGGTCGGTGCCGTCGAAGCGGATGCTGCCCGAGGTGAGGTCGTCCAGGCCGAGCAGCAGGTTCGCGGTCGTCGACTTGCCCGACCCCGACTCGCCCACGATCGAGACGGTACGGCCGCGCGGGACGGCGAAGGAGACCCCGTCCACGGCCGTGAACTCCTCCCCCGTGCCCCGGACCGGGAACACCTTGCGCAGATCCTCGACCACGACCAGGTCGCGCGGCTCGCCGGCCGGTTCGGGCACCCGCACGGACGACAGGCTCGGCACGGCCTTCAGCAGCCGTCTGGTGTACTCGTGCGCCGGATCGGCCAGGATCCCCGCCGCGGGCCCGGTCTCGACGATCTCACCCTGGTACATGACGGCCACCACGTCGGCCCGCTCCGCCGCCAGCGCCAGGTCGTGCGTGATGAGGAAGACGGCCGTGCCCATCTCGGCGGTGAGCCGCTCGAGCTGGTCGAGGATGCGCCGCTGCACGGTCACGTCGAGCGCGGAGGTCGGCTCGTCGGCGATGAGCAGCTTGGGCCGGCAGGCCAGCCCCATGGCGATCAGCGCGCGCTGCCGCATGCCGCCGGAGAACTCGTGCGGATACTGCGCGACCCGCCGCGCGGGGTCCGGGATGCCGACCATGTCCAGCAGTTCGACCACGCGGGCGCGGGCGGCCTTGCCGGTGGCCACGCCGTGCGCCTCGAGGGCCTCGGCGACCTGGTCGCCGATGCGCATGAGCGGGTTGAGGTTCGACATCGGGTCCTGCGGGACCAGGCCGATGCCGGCGCCGCGGATCGCGGTCATCTCGCGCCGGCTCGCGGTGGCCAGGTCGCGGCCGTCGAACAGCACCTGCCCGCCGGTGATGCGGCCGTTGTCGGGCAGCAGCCGGTTGACCGCGGCCGCCGTCGTGGACTTGCCGGAGCCGGATTCGCCCACGACGGCGACGGTCTGGCCCGGCAGGATCTTCATGGAGACGTTCCTGACGGCGGTGACGTCCTGCCTGCGGGTGCGGAAGGCGACCGAGAGGTCGCGGATCTCCAGGAGCGGGCTCATGCGGACCTCGATCGTTGTGCGGTGGCCTGCAGCAGGTCGTTCCAGAGGGCGTCGGTGGGCGTCGGCGTGCCGTCGACGAGGAGACGGTTGCTCGCCAGCGCCAGGGCGATGTCCCGGCCGGGTACGAAGCCGACCGCGCAGCCCACGTACCCCGGGTGGCCGAGCACGGTGACGGTCTCGCCCTGCAGCTCCAGCTCGTAGCGGCGGAAGCCGAGCGCCTGCTCCTGGTCGGGACCCGGGGCGAAGAACTCGCGGGCGACCTCGGGCCGCCACAGTTGGTCGTGCTCCTGGTAGCGGGACAGCGCGCCGGCGTACTTCAGCAGGTCGGGCACGGTCGAGAACAGGCCCGCGTGCCCGGCCACCCCGTCGAACGCGTGGTGGGCGTTGCCGTCGGCGACCTGCCCGATGACGGCCTCGGTCCGCCAGCGCGCGAAGTCGGTGCTGCGGTAGGGCACCGGGTACGGCCTGCCGGTGTCGAGCATGGTCATCTCCACCCGGTCGTCCAGGGCGCCCATGGCCACCTCGGCGCCGGCCGGGCGGGCGTACGTGGTCGAGGTCAGGCCCAGCGGCCGGGTGACCAGCTCGGCCAGGGCCCGGTCCAGCCGCAGCCCGGTGACGGCCGTGACGATCCGGCCGAGCAGGACGAAGCCCAGGTCGGAGTAGTGCCGGGCGCGCCCGGGACGGTAGCGCGGCGGCGGGAGCTGCGGCTGGATGTACAGCGGCCACCACTCCCACAGCCCGCCCCGGTGCAGCAGCAGGTCGCGCACGGTGATCGCCTCGTAGGACCGCGCCAGGTACGCGCTCAGCGGCGCGTCCAGGTCCACGAGCCGCTCGGACACCAGCCGCATGAGCATCGTGGTCGTGGCGAGGACCTTCGTGACCGAGGCGAGGTCGTGGAAGGTCTCCAGGGTCATGGGCGCCACCCCGGCCCGCTCGCCGTCCTCCCAGCGCACGCTGCGGTGCCCGGTGCACTCGGTGAGGTCGAACCACGGCGTGCGCGCCGCCATGACCAGCCCCGCGGGCGCCTGCGGACGCTGCTCGCTCATCGAAGCGGCGCCGGGGACAGCGTGAGGGACCGGGGCGGCTCGGCGACCGGCGCGGGCAGCACCAGCGGGCCCGCGCCCGGGGTGAGCGTGCCGAGGATCCGGGCGCTCCCGGCGCCCGTCCCGCCGGGCACGGTCCCGGGCAGGCCGTGCGCGGTCAGCCAGCCGATCAGGGCGAACGCGATGGCCTCCTTGTCGTCGGCGGGCGCTCCGTGGTCGTCGGACGGTGCCACCTGGACGCCGGGCAGCGCGGCCCGCAGCCCGTCCATGAGCACCGGGTTGCGGCAGCCGCCGCCGGACACGACCAGCGCCTCGACCCCGGCGGCCCGCACGTCGCGGGCGACCGTCCGCACGGTGAGCTCGGTCAGCGTGGCGACCAGGTCGGCGTCGCCGGGCGCGGTCCCCGCCGCGGCGAGGGCCGCCTCCACGTACGCGAGGTGGAACAGCTCCTTGCCCGTGCTCTTCGGCGCCGCCAGCCCGTAGTACGGCTCGTCCAGCAGCACCTCCAGCAGCCGCTCGTCCACCCGGCCCGACGCGGCGATCCGCCCGTCCTCGTCGAAGCCGCGCCCGTTCAGCCCTCTGCTCGTCACGACGGCGTCGATCAGCGCGTTCGCCGGGCCGATGTCGTAGGCGTACAGCTCGCCGCCGCGCACCACGGTCATGTTCGCGATCCCGCCCAGGTTGAGCGCTCCCGCGCCGCCCTCGTGCGCGCCGAGCAGCAGCCCGTCCAGCACCGACACCAGCGGGGCGCCGTGACCGCCCGCCGTGATGTCCCTGATCCGCACGTCGGACAGCACCGGCGCGCCCGTGCGCTCGGCGATCCACGCGGGCTGCCCGATCTGCAGCGTGCCCAGCGCGTGCGCGCCCTCCACCCAGTGGTAGACCGTCTGCCCGTGCGACACGACCAGGTCGACGGGCCCGCCCGCCTCGATCGCGGCCGCCGCCGCCGCGGCGAAGCTCTGCCCGATGAGCGTGTCGAGCACGCACACCTCGGCCAGCGTCACCGGCGCGGGAGGCAGCGCCGCGATCAGCCGGGCCCGCAGCTCCGCCGGGTACGGCGTGCTCGCCGTGTGCCCGACCCGCCCTTCGAGCACGCTCCCGGCGAGCTCGAAGTCCACCACGGCCACGTCGATCCCGTCGTGCGAGGTGCCGGAGATCATCCCGAGTACTTTCATGCGCTCTCCCCGAGTGCGGCCCGCAGCCGTCCGCCGGCACGGGCCAGCCGGTCCGCCGCGTCCTGTGGTGACAGGTCGAAGCGCGAGGCCACGACCGCCTGCACGCCCAGCCTGCCGGGGGTGCCCGCGCCCCCGTACACGAGCCGGCCGCCGGCCCGCACGCGCTCGGCCGCGGCCTCGATCGCCTCGGTGATCTGCGGCAGCGCGCCGGGCACTGCGCCGGGCACTGCGCCGGGCACTGCGCCGGGCACTGCGCCGGGCACGGTGGCGTCGGCCGCGTTCATGGTCGCCGCCGGCTCGCCGACGCTCATGGCGTCGATGCCGGCGAAGCGCGGGTCGGCCGAGTCAGTCGTCAGCTTTGAGAGATTCACCGCTTTCCTCGGTTTCGCGGGTCGAGAGTGTCACGCAGGCCGTCGCCGAGCAGGTTGAGTCCCACCACGAGCAGCACGACGACCGCGCCGGGCGCGATCAGTGTCCAGGGGGCCACGAAGACCAGGCTGCGCGCTTCGAAGATCATCGAGCCGAGCGACGGCGCGGGCGGCGGGGTGCCCAGGCCCAGGAAGCTCAGCGAGGCCTCGGTCAGCACCGCCCACGACAGCGACAGCGCCACCTGGACGACGATGATCGAGGTGATGTTGGGCAGCACGTGGCGCAGCATGATCTGCCAGCGGCTCTGGCCGGTCGAGACGGCCGCCTTCACGTACTCGATCTCCCTGAGCGACAGCACGGGGCCGCGGGTCACGCGGATGAAGATGGGGACGTACACGATGGCGATGGCCACGGCGATCGTGAACGCGTTGCGGTTCAGCACCGAGGCCAGCGACAGCGCCAGCAGCAGCGGCGGGAACGCGAACAGCACGTTCGTGATCCCGCCGATCGCGCCGTCGGCGAACCCGCGGTAGAAGCCCGACACGAGCCCGCCCAGCGTGCCCACCACGGTCGCGAACGCCACCGCGATCACCGCGATGAGCGCGGAGTTGCCCACCCCGGCCGCCACCCGCGAGAACACGTCCCGCCCGAACTGGTCGGTGCCGAACAGGTGCGCGCCCGACGGCGCCAGGAAACGCGACGGCGGATGCTGCGCGATCGGGTCGTACGGCAGCAGCCCCGTGTACGACAGCACCGCCACGACCGCCAGCAGCGCCAGGAGCACGACGCCCGCCGACCCCGCCGCGCTGCGCCTCATGACGCCCTCACCCTCGGGTCGATCACCCGGTAGAGCAGGTCGGTCAGCAGGTTGACCAGCACGAACGCCAGCGCGATCACCAGCACCGTGCTCTGCACGACCGCGTACTCCTTCTGCTGGATGCCCAGCAGCACCTGCCGGCCGATGCCCGGCACGGAGAAGATCTGCTCCACCACGACCGCGCCGCCCAGCAGGTAGCCGAACTGCAGCCCCGTCATGGTCACGATCGGCACGAGCGCGTTGCCGAGCACGTGCCTGACCTGCAGCCGCCGCTCGGGCAGGCCCTTGGCGCGGGCGGTGCGCACGAAGTCGTCCGAGCGCACCTCCAGCACCGCCGCGCGGGTGGTGCGCAGGATCGGCGCGGCGATGCCGAAGCCGAGCACCAGCGCGGGCAGGAGCAACTGCTGCAGATTGAGCAGCGGGTCCGCGAAGAGCGGGGCGAAGCCCTGCCCGTTGGGGTTGAACCCGAATGACGCCGCCAAGACCGACAGCAGCGTGGTGGCCAGCAGGAACGCCGGGATCGACAACCCCGCCAGGCTCACGACCTGGCCGGCGGCGTCCCGGATCGAGTTCGTCCGGGAGGCCGCCAGCATGCCGAGCGGCACCCCGATGAGCAGGGCCAGCACGATCGACAGCACCGCCAGCTCGAACGTCACCGGCAGCGACTGCAGGGTCAGCTCCAGCACGCTCTGCTGGGCCCGCGCCGAGTAGCCGAAGTTGCCGGTGAACATGTTGCCCAGCCACGAGAAGAACTGCGTGACCAGCGGCTGGTCGAGGCCGTAGTAGCGCTCCAGGGCCTGCTGCTGGGCCGGGGTGAGCGCCGCCGCCTCGGTGCCGAGCCCCGCCGTGATCTGGTTGCCGGGGATCGCCCTGAGCATGACGAATACGACCACGGCCACCCCGAACAGGGTGCCGAGGATCTCCGCGGCGCGCCGGAGGGCACGGTTGCGTACGAGCATCAGCCGACGGACGTCGTACGCAGGTACTGCAGCGAGCCGCTGGCCATCGGCACGAAGCCCTGGACGTTCTGCGCCGTGGCCGTGTAGGTGTAGCCGGAGAACAGCCAGATCCAGGCGGCGTTGTCCTCGAGCTGCGCTCCGACCTGGTCATAGATGGCCTTGCGCCGGGCCTGGTCGGTGGTGGCCTTACCCTCGGCGAACAGCTTGTCCAGCTCGGGGGAGCTGTAGCCGGCGACCTTGTTCAGGTTGCCCTCGCTGGTGAAGTAGCGGCCGTAGGAGCCGTCGGGGTCGGGCCGGCCGCCGTTCAGCGCCACGGCCGCGTCGAAGTCGGCCGCCACCCAGCGGTCCACGAACGCGCCCGACTCCAGCACCTCCAGCTCCAGGTTGATCTTGGCTTCGGCGAGCTGGGCCTTGAGGTTCTGGGCCTCGTTGACCGAGGTGGCGTACTCGCCCTGGGAGACGATGGTCTTGATGGTCACACCGCCGGACTTGCCCGCCTTGCCGAGATACTCGGCCGCCTTGGCCAGGTCCCGGGCCGGGCAGGGGCGCTTGTTCGGGTCCGACTTGAACGCCGGGGCGGTGATCGGCCCGGTCACCTCGCCCTCGCCCAGCGCGGCGGTGTCGAGCACCTGCTTGCGGTCGATCGCGCACTGGACGGCCAGGCGCACGTTGACGTCCTTCAGGTCGCCCTTCTGGGCGTTGAGCTGCAGCACGTGGTAGTTGAGCTGCGGAGTCTTGGCGACGGTGACCGTGCCGCCCTGCGCGGTCTGGGCGACCAGCGGGTCGTTGAAGACCGCGAGCTGGACGTTGCCCGACTGCATGGCCGACACGATGGACGACTCGTCGGGGATGACCCGGAACTCGACCGTGGCGACCTTCGGCTTCTCGGGGCCCCAGTACTTGTCGTTCCTGGCCAGCGTGATCGACTGGCTGGCCACGCGCTTGCCGAGGGTGAACGGGCCGGTGCCGTTGGGCGTGGCGTTGAGCTTCTCCTCGGTGTCGTCGGAGGAGAGCATGGCCATGTTGACGGTGGCCAGGTTCGCGGGCAGCGCGGCGTCGGGGCCGGTCAGCTCCAGCACCACCGTGCTCGCGTCGGGGGCCTCGACCGACTTCACCGAGGCGAGCGACGTCCTGGCGACGGCCGCGGTCTTCTCGTCCATGATCTTGTCGAGGGAGGCCTTGGCGTCCTTGGAGTCGAAGGCGCTGCCGTCGGCGAACGTCACGCCCTGCCGGAGCTTGAGCGTGAGCCTCTTCCCGTCGCCGGCGGCCTCCCAGGACTCGGCCAGGCCCGGGACCACGTTGAGGTCCTTGTCGAACTCGGTGAGCGTGCCGTACAGGTTCTGCAGCACGTTGACGGCCTGGAACTGGGTGGCCTTCCAGGGGAAGAGCGTGTCGGGGTCGGAGGTCACGCCGACCACGAGGGCGCCACCGGTGCCGGTGCCGGTCTTCGGGGCGGCGGGCCCGGAGGAGGACGAGCAACCGGTGAGGGCGAGGGACAGCGCAGCGGCGATGCCGGCCGCGGAGACGGCGCCACGGGGCATGTGGTCTCCTCAGGGCAGTAGGTCATAAAATTACGCAGACCCTACCACCAGGGTATTTTCTTTCCAGCGCGGGGGGACGATGGCCGAGGACGCAGAGACGCTGCTGATCCGCATCCGCGCGGCCGTACCCGCGCTGCGGCCGTCGGAGCGGCGCATCGCCGAGGTGTTCACCGGTGATCCGGCCGCCGCGGCCAACCTGTCCATCGCGGAGCTGGCCGCCCGCTCGGACACCTCGACGGCCTCGGTGGTGCGCTTCCATCGGCGCATGGGCTACACCCGTTCCAAGGACTTCAGGATCGACCTGGCCAGAGCCGTGGCCAGGGAGGAGCTCGCCCGCTCCAGCCTGCCCGAGGTGTCGGGCGACATCGACCGGAACGACAGCCTGGAGGGCATCGTCTCCAAGGTCGCGATGAACGAGACGCTGTCCATCGCCGACACGGCCCGATCGCTGGACATGGAGGCGCTGGGCGAGGCGGTGGCGCTGCTGCTGGCCGCCCGCCGGATCGACAGCTTCGGCGTGGGCGCGAGCGCGCTCGTGGGGCTCGACCTGCAGCAGAAGCTGTCGCGCATCGGCCGTACCGCGCTCAACTGGCACGACGCGCACTCGGCCTGGACCGCGGCCGCCACGCTGGCCCCCGGCTGCGTGGCGGTGGCCGTCTCGCACACCGGGGCCACCGTGGACACCGTCGAGTTCCTGTCCATCGCGCGCAGGTCCGGCGCCGCGACCGTCGCGATCACGAACTTCCTGGACTCGCCGCTGGGCCGCGCGGCCGACGTGACGCTCACGACGGCCGCGCGGGAGACCAAGTTCCGCTCCGGCGCGCTGGGCAGCCGCATCGCCCAGCTCATGGTGGTGGACTGCCTGTTCACGGGGGTCGCGCAGGCCTCCTACGACGAGTCGATGCAGGCGCTGCGCGACACGTACGCGGTCGTGCACGACCGCGTCGTCAAACGGCTCTAGCCCGCGCGCTGGATCGTCTCGCAGTCCACGCTGACCGCGTCGAGCGCCGCGCGGTCGGCGATCGCCAGGTCGCCGGTGCCCTCGCCGCAGAACGACAGGTGGTCGGCCACGCCGTCCCGCAGGTCGATCACGTCGTCGCCGCGGCCGGCCGACAGCGTGTCGCGGCCGTTCCCGCCGGTGAGCTCGTTGCGCTGCGCGTCGCCGCTCAGGTTGTCGCCGAAGGAACCGCCGATCAGGTTCTCGACCTGGACGTTGTCCCGGTCGGCCGGGCGGGCGCCGTCGGCGTCGCGGCCGTCGTTGTGGGCGAAGTCCAGGCTCACGCGGACGCCCGTAGTGCCCGTCGGGCCGGTGGCGGGCACGCCCTGGTAGGTCGCGGTGTCCTCGCCCAGGCCGCCGACGTACATGATCTCGCTGGTCGCGGCCCCCACCGAGCCCTCGGAGCGGCCGGGGCGGAAGGTGTCGTCGCCGCCGTCGCCCTCGACGGTGCCCGACAGCGGGACGAGCGTGGTGAACGCGTCGGCGCCCGCACCCATTCTGGCGGCGATCCGCGTGATGCCGACCGAGCAGCGCACGGTCGTGGGATCGCCCGTGACCGGGACGCAGCCGGCGCCCGGGGCGATGGCCACCGAGTCGCTCACCCGCAGCGCGTTGGTGCCCGCCTCGAGCGTGATCAGGACGTTGTTGGCGCCGGCCGAGCCGATGTAGTCGAGCTGCAGCAGGCCGCCGACCACCCGGACCGTGGCGCTCGAGGTGGCGCTCGAGGTGGCGCTCAGGGTGGTGGTGGCGTGCGCGGGGAGAGCGGCGAGCGCTCCCACGGCGAGGCCGCCGAGTAAAGACAGGTGCGTGGCTCGGCGCTTGAGCATGCGCATGATTCCTCCTCATGGAGTCGTCGGTCGTTGACGGCCCCATTCTGGAGCGGAATATTGTTCTGCTCCGTGTCTTTATGCACGGATGATCTGTCTTCTCCGCAACAGGTTCACAGGCCGGATTCACCTGGGGTTCACTGGCCACCCCTACCTTGTTGGCCCATGAGCTGGAGGTACCGGGCCAACGCCACACTTGAGGGCCTGACGGGATACACGTTGTCGCGACGGCTGCGGAAGGAGCCGCCGAAGCCGCCGCCGCCCCCCAAGGTCCCGCTGGAGCTGCAGCGGCTGCCCGGCGACGAGGTGCGCCCGCCGGTGGACCCGGCGCACGACCGGCTGCTGCGCGAGCCCGTCTTCCTGCTCTCGTCCGTGCGGTCGGGCTCCACGCTGCTGCGGGTCATGCTCAACAGCCACTCGCGGGTGCACTCGCCCATCGAGACGCACTTCAGGCGGATGACGGTGGGGCTCGGCACCGACCCCGTACGGCAGGCCATGGAGCTGCTCGGCCACACCCACAGCGACATCGAGCACCTGGTCTGGGACCGGCTGCTCCATCGTGAGCTGGCGCGCAGCGGCAAGCCGATCCTGGCCGAGAAGACGCCCAGCAACGTGTTCGCCTGGCGGCGCATCGCCGCCTGCTGGCCGGACGCGCGCTTCGTCTTCCTGCTGCGTCACCCGATGTCGATCGTGCAGTCCTGGCACGAGGCCGACCCCGTCAAGCGGCCCATGGAGGAGGCCGTGCCGCGCACGCTCAGCTACATGACCTACCTGGAGGAGGCCCGTACCCACCTGGAGGGCCTGACCGTGCGCTACGAGGCGCTGGTCGCCGACCCGGAGGCCGAGCTGCGGCGGCTCTGCCTGTTCCTGGGCGTCGAGTTCGAGCGCGCCATGCTGGACTACGGCAAGCAGGACCACGGCGGCTTCGTCAAGGGCATCGGCGACTGGCGGGACAAGATCCGCACCGGGACGGTCGTCGAGGGCCGCCCCCTGCCCACGCCCGCGGAGATCCCGGGCGAGCTGCACGACATCTGCCGCAGGTGGGACTACCTGTCGTGAGACGAGGCTGTGACAGAGTTCGCCTGCGATTTGCCCGCCATTCGCCCTGCCCTCCGATATGTTGCCCTTCGTGATCAACGGGCCCTCGCGCCGTGCCCTCTTCGCCGGTGCCCTCGCCGGCCTCGCCCTGCCCGGGACGACGTCCATGACGCCGCCCGCGCGCGCCGAGGCCACCGCCCGCGGCAGTCTGCCCGCGCGGCCGAACATTTTGCTCATCCTGGCCGACGACCTGGGCTGGGGTGAGATCGGCAGCCAAGGCCAGCGCCTGATCGACACGCCCAACCTGGACCGGCTGGCGGCCGAGGGGGTCCGGTTCGCGACCGCGTACTCGGGGGCGCCGCTCTGCGCGCCGTCGCGCTGCGCCCTGCTCACCGGGCTGCACGCCGGGCACGGCACCGTACGCGAGAATCCGGAGGGCGGCCCGCAGCACGCGCTCACCGGCGCCGACCTCACCTTCGCCGAATTACTGCGGTTGTCCGGCTACCGGACGGCCTGCATCGGCAAGTGGGGTTTCGGCCCCGAGGAGGCCGGCCAGGAGTCGCACCCGAACGTGCGCGGCTTCGACGAGTTCTTCGGCTACATCGGCCACCGCCACGCCCACCAGTACTTCCCCAAGTACCTGTGGCACAACGGGGAGAAGGTCCACCTCGGCGGGAAACAGTACGCCCCGCACCTGTTCCGCCGCCGGGCCGTCGAGTTCATCGACCAGGGCGGCGACGACCCGTTCCTGCTCTACTTCGCCACCAACCTGCCGCACTCGCCGAGCGTGATCCCTGGCGACGCCGGAACGTACGAGGACCGGCCCTGGAGCGGCCCGAATCGCCGCCACGCCGCGCAGGTGGCCCGGCTCGACACCGACGTGGCCGCGCTGATCAGGGCGCTGCGCGACGCCGGCGTGGCCGAGAACACGCTCGTGCTGTTCACCAGCGACAACGGCCCGCACCGCGAGAAGGGCGTGACGCCCTGGCTGTTCAACTCGAACGGCCCCTTCCGCGGCGACAAGCGCGACGTGTACGAGGGCGGCATCCGCGTCCCCATGATCGCCTGGTCGCCCGGCCTGAGCCCCCGGGTGGAACGGCAGCCGGTGGCCTTCTGGGACGTGCTGCCGACCCTCGCGGACCTGGCCGAGGTGCCGGCCCCCGCCCACCTCGACGGCCTGTCCTTCCGCGGCCTGCTCACCGGGACCGGCGCCCCCAGGCACGAGCACCTGGTCTGGAACCGCCCCCGCAAGGCCCAGGCCATCCGCCGAGGCCGCTGGAAACTGGTCAGGTTCGACCCGCACATCGCCGGGGCCGGCCCCGAGGGCCGCGTCGAGCTCTACGACCTGAACGCCGACGTCGGCGAACAGCGCGACCTGGCCGCCGCCCGGCCGGAGATCACCCGGCAGCTCATGAACCGCCTCGACCGCTCGATCGGCCCCGACCCGCGCACGCCGTACGGGCTGCGGACGGAGGTCACGAGCAACGAGGTCGTGGTGACCCTGCACAACGGCTCCTCCGTGCCCTGGCGGGAGGTCCGGCTCGGCCTCGACGGGCCGCGCAAGGCGCGGGCGCGGACGGTGCCGCGTGTGGACCCGGGGATGTCGATCTCGGTCGGCTTCCCGGCGGCGGCCGGCAAGATCACGGCACGGGCGGAGTTCAAGGCCGGCGGCAGGTCACAGGTCTTCCGCCACACGCACGCGTTCGGCGTGGCCGCGCTCACGCTGCGCTGAACCGGCGGCTTTCGATAGGGATGTCTCTCCCGCGTTACCTCACTCTAGTGACGAAGAGTGATGACATAACTACGCAAAGTTGACACTCTGGTGGTCAGGACATTCCTGTCACGAGAGGACCACATGAACCTGATCACCCGCGTGGAGTGGCACGCCAAGAAGCCGAGCACCGGTTACACCCGACTGTCCGCCACCCAGGGCGTCAAGATCCACTACACGGGCGGGAAGGTGCCCGCCGACCTCGCCGAGTCAGGCAACCACGACCGGTGCGTCGACCTGGTCCGGGACATCCAGCGCATGCACATGTCGGGGGGCCGCGGCGAGCGGTACATCGACCTGGGCTACAACCTGGTCTGCTGTCCGCACCGGCACACGTTCATGGGCCGCGGCCCCCACGCCCTCCCGGCCGCCAACGGCGCGGGCCTCAACTCCGGTCACTACGCGGTGCTCGCCCTGGTCGGCAGCTCGGGGCTGACCGAGCCCAACGACGACCTGCTCCACGCCCTGGTCGACGCCATCGAGTATCTGCGCGAGCACGGCGACGCCGGGCGCGAGGTCAAGGGGCACCGCGACGGCTACGACACCTCGTGCCCGGGCGACGCCCTCTACCGCTGGGTGCGCGACGGCGCCGAACGGCCGTGACCCCTCTTACGGCAGCCGCCCGACATGGGCCAGCGCCTGCTTCAGCAGGACGCCCTGCCCGCCGGCCATCTCCTGCTGGACCATCGGTGAGGCCGCCTCCTCGGGGGTGAACCACACCAGGTCGAGCGCGTCCTGCCGGGGCCGGCAGTCACCCGCGACGGGCACCACGTAGGCCAGGGAGACGGCGTGCTGGCGCGGGTCGTGGTAGGGGGTGACGCCGGGCGTGGGGAAGTATTCGGCGACGGTGAACGGCTGCGGGGAGATGGGGATGTTGGGCAGTGCCACGGGGCCCAGGTCCTTCTCCAGGTGGCGCAGGAGCGCGTCGCGCACGCGCTCGTGGTGGAGCACTCGTCCCGAGACGAGCGCCCGGCTGACCGTGCCGTCCGACAGCATGCGCAGCAGCAGGCCGACGTGGGTCACCACGCCGGTCTCGTCGACCCGCACCGGCACGGCGTCGATGTAGAGGATCGGCATCCGGCCCCGCACCGACTCCAGGTCTTCCGGTGCGAGCCATGCAGGCGTGGTTTCGGTCTTTTCGGTCATCTGCTGATCGTACGGCCCGGGGGCTCGGCGGCGTACCGCGCACCTGCCGGGAGGTCTTTCGCCAGCCGCCTGCGCTGCGGCTGGACGGTGTACCTGGGGTCGTTCGCCGACTCCACCCCCGCCTGGAAGATCCCGATCCTCGTGCACGCCGACCCGGCCAGCAGGGCCGCGCCCGCCGCGACGGCCGCGACCCTGCTGCGCCGGCCGACCGTCACGCCCGCCAGTGCGCCCACCAGGGACAGCCCCTCGCCCAGTCGCAGCAGCCTGTTGCGCTTGAGCGGCTCGGCCAGCGGCCCGAG
>NZ_JBFAIM010000063.1:0-85611 GCF_040654715.1 Nonomuraea sp. NPDC050643
ATCGCCAGGGCGGCGGTCAGCCGGTGCGCCCGCAGCGCGGGCACCAGCGCGGCCAGCGCGACCACGGCCGGCATGCCCGCCAGCGTCACGGCGTACACCCAGGGGTCGATCGCGGCGCTGAACAGCCCGGCCCCGATGCCGTCGAGCAGCGGGCGCGCGGCCAGCCCGCCCGCGGCGGCGCCGAGCGCGGCCCCGGCCACCGCCGGGACGAGGACCATCACCAGGTGGACGGCGACGACCTGGTTCGGCGTGAAGCCCAGCGCCTTCAGCACCCCGATGTGCCGCAGCCCGGCCACGACCGCGCCGCTCACCACGTTCGCCACGATGAGGACCGCCACCACCAGCCCGAGCACCCCGAACCCGGTCAGGAAGGGCAGGAACACCGAGGCCGTGCGCCCGTGGTCGCGTTTGACGGTCAGGTACGACTGCGTCCCCAGCAGCGCGCCCGCCGGCAGGCCCGCGGTGATCGCGTCCGTTCCCCGGCGGATCTCGTCCTCGCCGCCGGCCCGCCCGAGGCGGTAGAGCATCTGGGCGGCGGACGGGCGCAGCGCCGCGACCTGGGCGGGCGCGGCCCACGCCGCGGCGGACCTGCTCAGGCTGGAGGCCAGGCCGACCACGGTGAACGTCCGGCCCTCCGCCGCGGTGAATTGCACGCCGAGGAGGGAGGAGAAGAAGGACTCCGGGGGCCGGTCGACGACGATCTCGCCCGGGGCCGTGGCCCAGCGGCCGGCCCAGAGGTTCACCCGGTCCACCGGGCCGCCGGGACCGGCGCGGCCGACGACCGTGAGCGGGCCGGGCGGCAGCTCCTCGACCGTGTCCGGGACCGTGACCACGGCCTGGGCGAACGGGCCCGCCGCGGCCTCGACGCCCGGCGCGCGGGCGGTGGCCGCCAGGTCCGCCGCGGACGCCTTGGCGGGGTCGTAGACGGCGACGACGTGGGCGCCGCGCTCGGCGGCGAACGCGCGCTCGAACGGGGAGGACACACTCGACAGCAGCCCCAGAGCGACCACGATCGCCACCGTCGAGCAGAACACCACGACACCGAGCACGCCCGTCTGGAACCTCCGCCGCCGCACCGCCGCCCGCGCGGCCCGCCACACGGCGCTCACGACCCCGCCCCCGGAAGAACGGCGGCCCTGCGGTGAGATCTCATGGCCACGAACCTAGATTCCGGACGGGCGGCGCGGCATCCCGCCCCGGATGGAGACGTGGCGGCCGTCATCCCGTGGATGTAGGGCCCAGGGAGGATGTGCGCGGCGGCCGGGCGCGCGAAGATGACCGGGTGCGGGAATGGCTGATCGGCGCGCTGGCGCTCACGTGCGCCGCCACGGGTTCGCTGGCCGTCGGGCTGGCCGTGGCGCTCGTCCGCACGCGGCGGCGCCACCGGGCGGCACTGGGGGAGCAGAGCCGGCTGCTCGACCGCGAGCGCGAGCGGGTGGCCCGCGCCGCCGTGGACGCCGAACGGGCCAGGATCGCGGCGGAGCTGCACGACATCGTCAGCCACAACGTCAGCCTCATGGTCGTCCAGGCCGGGGCCGCCCGCGAGGTGCTGCCCACGATGCCCGGCGCGGCCGAGACCGCGCTCAAGGCCGTCGAGGCGGCGGGGCGCGACGCGATGACCGAGCTGCGGCACCTGCTGGGCCTGCTGGCCCCGGCGCAAGATGGCTCCGACGACGCCCGCGAGCCCGGCACGCCCGGCGGCGTCGGCTCGCCCGGCACGTTCTCGTTCGGCCCGGACGATCTGGCGCCGCAGCCGGGCCTGGGTCAGCTCGGCTCCCTGGCCGACCGGATCGCGTTCGCGGGGCTGCCGGTGGAGGTGCGCATCTCCGGGGAGCCACGACCGGTGCCGGCGGGGATCGACGTGACCGCCTATCGGATCGTGCAGGAGGCGCTGACCAACGCGCTCAAGCACGGATCCGGCGCGAAGGCCGAGGTGACCGTGCGCTACACCGACCAATACCTGCGGGTGGAGGTGCTCAACACCGGACCCAGCGTGCTCACCCGCGGCACCGGGCCCGACACCCGCGGCGCCGGGCCCGATGCCCGTGGTGGCGGGCCGGGCGTGAGGCCTGTCGCCGATTCCGCTCGTGGTGCCGGGCGGGGGCTGCTGGGGTTGCGGGAACGGGTCGCGCTCTACGGCGGCGACCTCGACGCTCGGCGGCGGCTCGGCGGCGGCTACCGGGTGCGCGCCAGGCTCCCTCTGGAGCGGCCGTGACGGCCGGCCCGCGCGTGCTGATCGCCGACGACCAGGAGCTGGTACGCGCCGGCTTCCGCCTCATCCTCACCGCCCGCGGTCTCGACGTGGTGGGAGAGGCCGCGGGCGGGGCCGAAGCGGTCGCCGAGGCGCTCAGGCTGGTTCCCGATGTCGTGCTCATGGACATCCGCATGCCCGGCACGGACGGCCTGGAGGCGGCCAGGCGGATCCTCGCGCACCTCACCGAGTGCCGGGTGATCATGCTGACCACGTTCGACCTCGACCGCTACGTCTACGCCGCCCTCACCCTCGGCGCCAGCGGCTTCCTGCTCAAAGACGTCACCCCCGAGCACCTGGCGGCCGCCGTGCGCCTGGTCGCCACCGGCGACGCGCTCCTGGCCCCGTCGATCACCCGCCGCCTCGTCGAGCGCTTCGCCGCCACCGACCGCGCCCCCGGCCCGCCGCCCGGGGCCGTGCACGGCGACCTGGAGGCGCTGACGCCGCGTGAGCTCGAGGTCCTGACGCTCATGGGCAAGGGGCTGTCCAACGCCGAGCTGGCCTACGCGCTCACCCTCAGCGAGGCCACCGTCAAGACGCACGTCGCCCGCATCTTCGCCAAGCTCGCCCTGCGCGACCGCGCCCAGGCGGTGGTCCTGGCCTACGAGAGCGGCCTCGTCACACCCGGCCGCGACCGGCCCGCCTCCGGCGAAGCCCCGAGACCCGACAGCCCTGCCGTCAGACCTGCCGTCAGACCCGCCGTCAGACCCGCCGTCAGACCCGCCGTCAGACCAGGCCGACCATGAACCCTTCGTCCTTGACCCCCAGGTACGCCCCCGGCCGATACTGCCGCATCGCGTGCTCGATGACCGGGATGTACTTCGGGTTCGAGCCGAGCGGCAGCCGGTAGCCGTTCTTGACCGTGTGGAACTCCCACAGGTGCTCCATGTCCGGGTGCCGCTGCCGGAAGCCCTGGTCGGCGGGGAACAGGTCGAGGCGGACCATGGTCTTGCGGATCAGGTGGTCGGCGAGTTTGACGCGGCGCTGCTGCGTCCGCGAGATGCCCACCCCCGACAGCTCCGCCCACGCCACGGCCCACGGCGTGCCCTGGGGGTCGTCCCAGCGCACGCCGAAGCCGTCGAAGACCAGCTTGCGCGGCCGGTTCAGCTTCTTCCACGTGATGACCGGCAGCAGGCCGATGGACAGGAACAGCAGCCCCAGGATCCCGACGGCGACGGCGGTGCCCGAACCGCCCGTCGTCTGCCCGGTGAGCGCCGAGACGATCGCCATGAGCCCGATCGCGCCCGCGACGGAGCCGCCGATCAACGCCTTGACCTTGGCATCGCCGCCCACGTCGATCACGACGGGCGGCGGGGCGTAGGCGGGGGGCTGCTGGGGCGGGTACGGGGCGCTGTGCTGGGGCTGGTAGGGGCCGTACGTCATGGGACGTCACGTTAGTAGCGGCCGGCAGCCGTACTGTCACGCTTCAGCGTTTTGCGAAGCGTCCCGTGCGGCCCGGCCAGGCCGCACGGGACGGGTTCCCTACGAGAGCGCGGACGTCCATCCCGGCAGCCCGGGGATCGGGCCGGGGAACGGGCGGGCCCGCTGCGGGCTCACCTCGGACGGCGGCACCGCCGCGCAGCGCGTGTCCCGGGCGGGCACCTTCAGGGAGGTCAGATAGTCGTCGATCGCCGCCGTCGGGCACGGGCCGCGCCCGTAGACGCCGTGCCCCCACCCCTCGTACGTGATCAGCCGGGCCTCGTCACCGATCTGCCTGGCGGCGTTGACCGCCCACGGGTAGCCGGTGGCAGGATCGTGCAGGGCGTTGCCCAGCAGCAGCGGGGGCGTGCCCGACACGTTCAGCGCGTGCTGCGGGTTCGGGATCGGGTCGGGCGTGCCGAGGCAGGCGGTCGTGAGCGGGTGCGCCGCCGCGCTGATGAGCATGTCGGGCGCGATCGAGACCGACCTGCGCAGCAGGCGCGCGTACTCACGGAAGTCGCGGACGGGCAGCAGGTAGTCCTGGCAGAACACCTGGGTGGGGTCGTTGATCACCTCGTCGGACGTGGCGGCCGGCGGCGTCAGGATCGCCTTCGCCGTCCTGTCGCCGCCGTCCAGCGCCACCAGGAGCTCGGCCAGCTCCTTCCACGCCGGTTCGTAGAACGCGCCGAACGCCTGCCGGATGAGGCCGAGCCGGGTCAGTGCGACGCCCGGCATGCCGGGGAACTCCAGCTCGCCCCGGCCGGCCCGGGCCAGCAGGTCCCGCCACACGGCGCGCACGTTCTCGCCGTGCAGCGCGCAGGAGGCGGTCTTGCCGCACCAGGTGACGAACTCGTCGAAGGAGTCCTGGGCGGTCCACGACTCGGTGTCGAGGAACGCGGCCGTGCCGAGGCTGTGGTCCATGTTGCTGTCGAGCGCGAGGGCGCGTACGCGGCCGGGGTAGCGCTCGGCGTAGAGCTGGCCGATCAGCGTGCCGTACGAGATGCCGTAGTAGGTGAGCTTCCCCTCGCCGAGCGCGGCGCGCAGGGCGTCGAGGTCGCGTACCACGTTGCCGGTGTGCACCTGGTCGAACAGCGGCCCGGTCCGCTGCCGGCAGTCCTTCCGGTAGCGGTCGTTGTGCGCCAGCAGCGCCTCGAAGTCGGCCTGGCTCCTGATCGCGAACGGCTCGGGCGCCTGCTGGGCCAGCTCGAGCGAGCACCGGATCGGGTGGCTGAGCCCCACGCCGCGCGGGTCGAAGCCCACGACGTCGAACCTGCCGGTGATCTCCTGCGTGAAGCCGAGCCGGTCGCCCAGCACGGCCTCGACGCCGGACCCGCCGGGGCCGCCCGGGTTGATCAGCAGCGAGCCGACGCGGGCCGCCGGGTCGGTGGCCTTGCGGCGGGCGAGCGCGAGCTCGAACGTCTCGCCGCCGGGCCTGTCCCAGTCGACGGGGACGGTCAGCGTGCCGCACTCGGCCGTCGCGTCCTTGGCGCAGGGCGCCCAGGCGATCGAATCGGCGGTCGTGGCGGTGATGGCGGTCGTCGTCGTGGCGGCGGCGGGGGCGATGGGAGCCAGGGGAGCCGTCAAGGCGGCTAAGACGCCGAGGCTCAGGACAGTTCTTCGCATGTACGCGTCCAATCGTCGGAAATACGATCATGGACGAACCGGTCGGACAGCCACATCCGACTGGAGTAGGAGAGTCCTGTCATACCGGAGGCGGGGGCCAGGGCACAGGGGGCGGATATGCTGCGCGCATGAGCAGTGAGCGGCCCGCCGACGCCTCCACCGGGGACAATCTCGGCTGGACCCTCGGGGTGCTGCTGCGCGCGTACCAGGGGTCGGTCGTCACGGTGATCGGCGACTTCCCGCACGGGCCGCGCGGCTACCAGACGCTGGCCGCCGTGGTGGGCGGAGACCAGCCCACCCAGCTCGCGCTGGCCGCGCACCTGGGCATCGACCGGACCGTGCTGACCTACCTCATCGACGATCTGGTGGCGGCGGGCCTGGTGGAGCGCCGCCTCAACCCGGCCGACCGCCGTCAGCGCAAGATCGTGGCCACGGACGCGGGTGTCGCCGCGTTCAAGGACCTCGAGCGGCGGGTGGGCGAGGCCGAGGACGTCCTGCTCGGCGCGCTCGACGCGGCCGAGCGTGACACCCTCCGGCGGCTGCTGTGGCGGGTGGCCTGCGACGTGCGGGACATCGATCCCGCCCGTGACCCGTGTGATGTGGCCGAGGAGATGCTGGCCCCGTAGCTGTTGCGTACGCGTGGAATGTCCGCGTGCAACTTGCTGTTGTGCAACTCGTCTGACGTAAAGATAGTCTGTAGCACAACACATCTGCGGGAGGGCTCATGCCTGACTACGGCCACGACCTGCTCTTCGGGTCCTTCATCACACCCGCGAACGCCACGCCGAAGGCGGTCGTCGGCTTGGCGCAGGAGTCCGAGGCCGCGGGACTGGACCTGGTGACCTTCCAGGACCACCCCTACCAGTCGGCCTTCCTCGACACCTGGACGCTGCTGTCGTACGTCGCCGCGCAGACCGAGCGCGTACGACTGTCGGGCAACGTCATCAACCTCCCGCTGCGGCCGCCCGCCGTGCTGGCCAGGGCGGCGGCGAGCCTCGACCTGCTCAGCGGCGGGCGGTTCGAGCTGGGCCTGGGCGCGGGCGGGTTCTGGGACGCGATCGAGGCCATGGGCGGCCGGCGGCTGACTCCCGGGCAGGCGGTGGACGCGCTGAGCGAGGCCATCGACGTCATCCGCGGCGTCTGGGACACGAGCGACAAGTCGCTGTTCCGGGTGGAGGGCACCTACTACCAGGTGGACGGGGCCAAGCGGGGGCCCGCCCCGGCGCATGACATCGGGATCTGGCTGGGGGCGTACAAGCCCAGGATGTTGCGGCTGATCGGCGCCAAGGCGGACGGGTGGCTGCCGTCGCTGCCGTACATGAAGAGCCTGGACCAGCTCGCCGAGGCCAATGCGATCATCGACGAGGCCGCGGCCGACGCCGGGCGGGACCCCGCCGCGATCCGCCGCCTGCTCAACATCAGCGCCCAGACCGGGCCGCCCGAGCGGTGGGCCGAGCAGCTCGCGGCGCTGACCCTGGAGTACGGCTTCTCCGGATACGTCGTCATGGGCGACGACCCGGTCACCATCAGGACGTTCGGCGAGGAGGTGGCCCCGGCCGTACGCGCGCTGGTGGCGGCGGAGCGATGAGCGCCGACCACGGGCACCCGCTGCGGTTCGGCGCCCTCCTCACCCCGGACGGTGACGCGGCCGTCGAGCGGGCGCGGCTGAGCGAGGAGCTCGGCTACGACCTGGTCGTCCTCCGCGACGCGCCCGCCGCCCTCGACCCGTGGACGCTGCTGAGCTGGGCCGCCGCCCGCACCAGCCGCATCCACCTCGCCGCCGCCGTCCCCACCGGTGACGTTCCGGCCCTCCTGGGCCGGGCGGCGGCCAGTGTGGACCTGCTCTCCGGCGGGCGCGTCACGCTGCTCCTCCAGGGGAGCGCGGCGCACCTGGACGAGGCGATCGACGTCATTCGCGGCGTCTGGGCCGCCGACCGCTCACCGCTGCACTTCGACGGCCGGCACCACCGGCTGGCGGGCGCCGAACGCGGCCCCGCCCCGGCCCACAACATCCCCATCTGGATCGCCGGCCCACCCGACCTCGCGCCCCTGGCCGCCCGCAAGGCGGACGGCTGGCTCCCCACCTCGGCCGCCACCTCGGCTGCCGGCACGGTCCCCGGTACGGCTCTCAGCGCGGTGGCCGCCGCCGAGGCCGGGCGCGATCCTCGCGAGATCATCACTCTGGCCTCCGTCCGGCCCGCCCCCACCCTGCGCGCCGGCGACCTCCTTCCCCTGGTCCTCGACGAGGGTGTCAGCACGTTCCTCCTCGAGACCGACGACCCAGCCGAGCTGCGCCGGTTCGCCACCGACATCGTCCCCGCGCTCCGCGCCGCCGTCACCTGCGAACGCCGGGCCCGCGGCGTCGCCCAGTCCGGCACGCCGGTCGCGAGCACGTTCGTCCGCCGCCACCGCCGGGAGGGCATCGACTACGACGGCATCCCCGCCGCCCTCGCCTCGACGGCGATCGAACCCGGGGACGCCGGATACGCGCGCGTGCGCTCGACGTACCTGCGTGGCGGCTCGCCCGGGCTGGTGCTGCGCCCCGGCACGCCCGGCGAGGTCGGCCAGGCCGTGCTCTTCGCCCGGGAGCAGCCGGTCAAGCTGGCCGTCCGCAGCGGCGGCCACGGCATCAGCGGCCGTTCGACCAACAACGGCGGCATCGTCATCGACCTGTCCCGCCTCAACGCCATCGAGATCCTCGACAAGGCCACCCGCCGCGTCCGCGTCGAACCGGGCGCCCGCTGGAGCGACGTCGCCGCCGCGCTCGCTCCGCACGGCTGGGCCCTCAGCTCCGGCGACTACGGCGGCGTGGGCGTCGGCGGCCTGGCCACCTCGGGCGGGATCGGCTGGCTGGTGCGCGAGCACGGCCTCACCGTCGACCACCTCCGCGCCGTGGACCTGGTGCTGGCCGACGGCTCGCTGGTGCGCGCCGACGAGAGCGAGAACGCGGAGCTGTTCTGGGGCGTACGCGGCGCGGGAGCCAACTTCGGCATCGTCACCTCGTTCGAGTTCGAGGTGGACGAGGTGGGGCCCGTGGGGTTCGCGCAGTTCGCCGTGGACGCCACCGACACGGCCGGCTTCCTCCAGCGCTGGGGCGCCGCCCTGGAGGCCGCGCCGCGCGACGTGACCAGCTCCCTGATCATCGGCCAGGCCCGCCCCGGGCAACCGCTCATCGGCCAGATCATGGCCGTCGTGGACGCGGACGACGCCGAGACGATCGTCGACCGGCTGCGGCCCATCGCCTCAGCCGCCCCGCTGCTGGACTACTCGATCCAGGTGGTGCCGTACGAGGCGGTCATGAACGCCCCGCAGGGCCCGCACGACGCCCAGGGCGAGCCGGTCACCCGCTCGGCCCTCGCCGACCACCTCACCCCCGAGCTGACCGAGGCGGTCGCGCGGCTGGTCGCGAGCGGGCGGACGTACTTCTTCCAGATCCGCGCGGTGGGCGGCGCCACCTCCGACGTGCCCGTGGACGCGACCCCCTACGCGGGCCGCTCGGCGAACTTCCAGCTCGTGGCGTTCGGGCCCAGCCGCCGGGGCCTGGACGAGATCTGGGACGGAATGTCGCACCACTTCTCCGGCCTGTACATCAACTTCGAGACCGACCTGCGCCCCGAACGGCTCCACGACGCCTACCCCGAGGCCACGCTCCGGCGGCTGCGGGCGCTGAAACGCCGCTACGACCCGGGCAACGTCTTCCGCGACAACTTCAACATCACCCCGTCCTGAGGTCCGCGCGGCCGGGCGCATGCGGACGACCGGTCAGGCGAGGTCCCACAGCAGCCGGTAGTAGGCCATGCGCTCGGGGTCGGGCTCGACGGCGTACCCCTCGCACAGGAAGGCGTCGTAGCCCGGGCCGTAGTCATGGAGGATGCTCCAGCTCGCGACCGCCAGATCGGCCCAGCGGTCGGCCACGCCGAGCGAGCCCAGATCGACGTGGGCCGCGAACGTGCCGTCGTCGTGCAGCAGCGTGTTGGGCACGCAGGCGTCGCCATGACAGACGACCAGCCGGTCGATCGGCGGCGGCGTGCCGAGCCGCGCCCGGGCCTCGGCCACCTCGAGATGCCGGTGCTCGGGGGCCCAGTCGCCGGGCCCCTCGCCGTCGGCGATGCGCTCGTCCGCGCGGAGCAGCCGCCGCTCGACACTCCAGTCGAACGGGCACTCCTCGACGGGCAGGGCGTCGTGCAGCAGTCGCAGCCCCCGCCCGATCGAGGCCGCCGCCGTCGCCGGCTCGGCGACCCAGCGGGGGAGCACCGCCGACGTCCCGGGCACCTCCTCGGTGACCAGCCACGCGCCGTCGGCCTGCGTGCCGAGCTCGAGCACCGGCGGCACCGGCGCTCCCCGCCGCGCCGCCCAGTCCAGCCGCTCGGCCTCACCCGGCAGGTCGATCTCCGGAGTGCCGGCGGCGACCCACTTGGCGTAGCGGACGCGTCCGCGCCCGTCGTCGAGCCGGAACGTCAGGCCGCCCAGCTCGTTGCGCCACACAGGGGTGACGGCGTCGCCCCTGGCGAGCGCGGCGATGATCGGCGGGACGGCCACGGGGCCGGTCGGGATCTCAGCGTCGGCGGTATTGCTCACAGGGACATGATCCTGGCAGGCAGGCGCTGCCCCGGCAAAGGATTTTCGCGCCGCCGCCCCGCCGCCGCCGCCGTCCCGATGCCGTCCGCACAACGGTGGTGCGCCGCCCTGACGCCGGGGACGCGTCAGGACGGCGGGCTCGGAGTACGTCCCGAGCGGTCAGCGACCGGTCTTCGTGGACCACAGCGGCGTGGTGCCGTCGTAGATCACCACGTTCCCGTCGTCCTGGACGTCCAGCCGGGCGCCCGGGTTCTTGCCTGTCTCGGAGCTCCACAGCGGCGTGGTGCCCCGGTAGACGACCAGGTTGCCGTCCTCCTGCATCTGCGCGAACGCGCCCGGCTTCCCGCCCGTCTTCGAGCTCCACAGGGCCTTGGTGGCCTTGTAGAGCACGAGGTTGCCGTCCTCCTGCATGACGAACTGGTAGTCGCCGTTGCGGGAGCGCACGTACTGGTTGGCCTTGAGCGCGTAGCCCGGCTTGAGCACGCTGATCGTGGCGTGACGGCTCCACAGCGGCGTCTTGCCGTCGTAGATGACCAGGTTGCCGTCGTCCTGCACGGCCAGCCGCGCGCCGGGGGCGTCGCCGGTGTTGGACGCCCACAACGCGGTCTTGCCCCGGTAGACGACCAGGTTGCCGTCCTCCTGCATGGCGGTGAACGCGCCGGGACGGCCCCCGGTCTGGCTGCTCCACAGCGGCTTGGTGCCGCGGTAGAGGACGAGGTTGCCGTCCTCCTGCTGCTGCAGGAGGTAGTCGCCGCCGGACGAGCGCACGGAGTCACCCGCTTCGAGCCGCTGCCCCGGGTTCAGCCACGTGGTACGGGCAGCGCTCGCGACGGCCGACTCCTGGACCGCCGCCGCCGAGGCGGAAGCCGAGAACGAGGCCGTGACGACCGTACCCGTGAGCGCCAGCGCCAGGACGCCGACGTGCGCCGCGATCCTCTTCATATCGCTACTCCAAACCGTGTCGGTGATCAGGAATGGCGAGGTTATCCAGGGGCCCCAGGGGATCGGCTCACTTCAAATAGTCTGAAAGGCTCGCCTGACCAGGCTTGCCGCAAGCTCGACCGCCCAGGCCCGGCCGTCCGGGGTGGCGCCGGCCATCTCGTGCCCGTACGTGAAGCCGCGGAGCCCTCGGGCGGCGAACGCCACGTGAGCGTCCAGGAGACCTACGCCACGGCGTCGCGTTCGCCACCTTCGTGGTCGGCTCCGTGCAGTTCAACCTGGGCGTGGACACCGCGAGCCCGGAGGAGCGGCGGATGCGCCGCAGGCTCTACGAGGGTCTGGACCCGCACCGACATCCCCTCCTGGTCGCGAACGCCGAGGAACTGTCGCGGGTGGGCAGCCACGACGAGTTCGAGTTCGGCCTGGCCGCGCTGCTGGACGCCATCGAGGCCCGGATCGCGTCCCAGAGTCCCGGCTGACGACTCGGCTCACCCGGTCGCGTCAGGGGGTGCGGCCGTGAGCCGGGCCAGGCCCGCGCGGGCGAAGTCGAGGACGCGGTCGACCAGGGGAAGCAGTGCGTCGGTGGCGGTGTCGCGGTGGTGGGCCTCGTGGGTCATGTACAGCTCGCGCAGGCCGCCCACCACGGTGTACGCGGTCAGGCGCGGGGCCAGCGCGTGGGGCGGCAGGCCCAGGTCCTTGCCGATGGCGGCGGCGATCAGGCGTTCGAGCTCGTAGTAGCTCGTGCGGGCATGACCGCGGAGATCCTCGTCGTCGGTGATCAGGGTGGCGCGTTTGACGCGGAGGGCCCAGGTCTCGCCCGGCCTGCGGCCCTGGTCGGCGTCGCGTTCGTCGAGGGCGCGCATCGTGTCGCGCATCCACTCGCCGACGGCGTCCAGGGCGGTGCCGGGACGGTTGTCCAGCCGGGCGGCCAGCGACTCCGGAGCGAACGGGTCGTCGGCGAAGAGGAGGTCCTCCTTCGTGGGGAAGTGCAGGGTGACGGTCCGCGTCGCGACGTCCGCGTGTTCGGCGATCGCCGCGATGGTCGTGTTGCGGTAGCCGTGCGACGTGAACAACTCCAACGCCGAGGTCTGGATCCGTTCGCGGGTCTGCCGCTTCTTCCGGTCACGCCTGCCTTCCATGCGGTAAGAGTACCACTCGTACGATTAATGCAGTCCATGCTACTGTTATCATCGAAGGTACTCAATGAAGAGGTGAGGACGTTGTCCAAGACGTGGTTCATCACCGGCACATCGAAGGGGTTCGGCCGCGAGTGGTCGGAGGCCGCCCTCGAGCGGGGCGACCGGGTCGCCGCCACCGCACGCGACATCGGCCACCTGCGTCCCCTCACGGAGAAGTACGGCGACGCCGTGCTGCCCCTGCGGCTCGACA
Organism: Nonomuraea sp. NPDC050643; assembly: GCF_040654715.1. Taxonomy (NCBI): domain Bacteria; kingdom Bacillati; phylum Actinomycetota; class Actinomycetes; order Streptosporangiales; family Streptosporangiaceae; genus Nonomuraea; species Nonomuraea sp. NPDC050643. The sequence goes on from NZ_JBFAIM010000063.1 coordinate 12,200, forward strand.
TCACCGACCGCGCCGCGGTGTTCGCCGCCGTACGGCAGGCGGCCGAGCGCTTCGGCACACTGGACGTGGTGGTCAACAACGCGGGCTACGGCCACTTCGGCATGGTCGAGGAGCTGACCGAGGCCGAGATCCGCGCCGAGATGGAGACCAACTTCTTCGGCACGCTGTGGGTGACGCAGGCGGTCCTGCCCGTGCTGCGCGCGCAGGCCCACGGCCGGATCATCCAGGTCACCAGCGAGGGCGGCGTCCGGGCGTTCCCCGGCATCGGCGGCTACCACGCGTCGAAGTGGGCCGTGGAGGGGCTGTCGGAGTCGCTCCGCAAGGAGGTCGCGCACTTCGGCATCGACGTCATCTGCCTGGAGCCCGGCCCGTACTCGACCGACTTCGGCGGCGGCAGCGTCCGCACCAGCGCCGAGCACCCCGACTACGCCGAGGTCCGCGCGACCACCGAGATCACGTGGGATCTCGGCGACCCGAAGGCGACGCGCGGGCCGATCCTGGAGCTGGCCGACACCGACGACCCGCCGGCACGGATCTTCTTCGGCAGGTCGCTCGAGCCGGTCGCGGCCGAGTACGAGGAACGGCTCGCCACGTGGCGGAAGTGGCAGCCGGTCGCCCTGGCCGCATTCCGTTGATCGGGCACGACCGGGGGACGGCTCGCTAGGTGGCGAACACGTTGGCGAGGAATCCGATCGCCGCGAACGCGACCGCCACGATGATCGCCCAGATCAGACTCAGGCCCAGCAGCGAGAGCACGTACGTGTGCGCTCCCGCGATCACGGCCATGGCGAGGCAGGCGGCGAGGTCGGAGACCAGTTCTTCCCAGGACAGGAAAACCAGGAAACCGGCGAGGACGCCGGTCAGCACGGTCAGGATCACGACTCCGGTCACACCCCAGAAGCCGGGTGACGAAGAGCCGGCGTCTTCCGGTCGCGCACTGTCCGTTGTGCGGACGTACTGCGTGACCGTCACCGCGGGAGTGGTCCCCGCGTTCCCGGAGGCGGCCTCCTTGTCGTGCTCGAAGGCGAAGAAGGCCACGACCACGCCCACGATGGCCACGACAAGGGCCAGCACGGCGGCGATTTCGGCGTAGACGGTGAGCCGTCGTGGCCTGGAGGGTTCGTCCGCCATGCATGTCCTCGCAACGGGGAGAGCGACTCAGCGGTAACACTCTAACGAGACGCCCGGCGGAGGCGTCCCCCAGAGGATCAGGCCGCGACCTCCCGGTACGACCCTGACGCGACGGCAGGGGACGCGTTGACGCTGGGCGGTTTCACTCGCGCTGGTTCGGTTGCGGGGTGGTGTAGACCTGGCGCCAGTGCTCGGCCGAGCGGGTCAGGTCGTCACCGACGCTGGTGAGGAAGTCGCTCATGTTCTGCAGCCGGACGCCGGCGGGGGTGGCCGGGCCGAGGGTGCGGGCGCTTTGCCGGGCGGCGTCGGCCAGCAGGGCGTTGGCGCGGGCGCTGGCCACCATGGCCTGGTACCAGACGTCGTTGTCGATGACGTAGCGCTCGGCCCGGCGCCGGGGGTCGCGTTCGCGCCGGATGAGTCGTTGCTCTTCGAGGTAGCCGACGGCCTTGGAGATGGAGGCGGGGCTGACCTGCAGGCGCTGGACGAGTTCGGCGGAGGTGAGGCTGCCGCTGTCGGTGGTGTACAGGGCGGCCAGCACCTTGGCCATCATCTGCGGGATCCCTGCCTGCGTCAGCAGGCCGGTGAGCTGGTCGGCCACCTGGCCTACGGTGTGCCGGTCGCGGCCCTGGGCGTCGGCGTCGCCGCGTGCGGCCGCCGGGGTGGCGGTCCGGCGCTGGGGGACGCGCCGGTCGGCGGCACGCTGGGCCTGGTCGGCGCGGTAGGCGCCGGGGCCGCCGTTGCGCATCACCTCGCGGGTGATGGTCGAGGTGGGCCGGCTCAGGCGGCGGGCGATCTCGGCGTAGGTGAGCCCCCCGGCCAGTCCATCGGCGATCTGGCGGCGGTCCTGCGGGGTGAGCCTGTCTCCGGGCAACTACGTCCGCCTCCTGGTCGCTCGGGATCTCGGTTGACGGACAGTGTGCATCCGACGGCAACGACATGCAACTTCCCGACACTGCTGTTGCATTAGCCGACAGCCATGATGCAACGATTGTGTGCTGTTCACGTGCATGAACGTCGTTGCTTCGCGAATTTGTGATTGACGATTTGATGCATGCAACGTAACTTTTCGTCTGTCGCGAAGATCGAAGTAAGGCGACCAACCCCCACCAAGGAGACCCACGATGAACACCCACGCCGGCCTGATCGTCCCCGGCCAGGCCCAGGTCCAGCGCCTGCTCGACGCCGCCATCACCGAGCAGGGCTACCCCGGCGCGATCACCGAGATCCGCACCGGCACACGGCAGTGGTTCGGCTCGGCCGGCGTGGCCGACACCACCACCGGCCGCCCGCGCACCCCGCAGGAGCAGTTCCGCGTCGGCAGCATCACCAAGACCTTCACCGCCACCCTGATCCTGCAACTGGCCGCCGAGCACACCCTGAGCCTCGACGACACCCTCGACACGTGGCTGCCCGGCCTGGTCCACGGCAACGGCCACAACGGCGCCACCATCACCATCCGGCACCTGCTCAACCACACCAGCGGCATCTTCGCCTACACCCTCGACCCGGGCATGCTGGAGCGCTACTGGTCGCCCCGACTCCTGCAGCACCGCTTCGACAAGGTCGCCCCCGAAGAGCTCGTGAAGATCGCCGTCTCCCACCCGGCCGACTTCCGGCCCGGCCAGGACTGGGGCTACTCCAACACCAACTTCGTCCTCGCCGCCATGATCATCGAAAAGGCGTCCGGCATGTCGTACGCCGACACCCTCGCCTACCGCATCGCCCGCCCGCTCAACCTGACCGGCACCTACGCCCCCGGCCAGGAGACCGGCTTCCGCGGCCCCCACACGAGCAGCTACTCCACCCTCATGCTGCCCGGCACCGACGCGCCGGCCCACGACGTCACCGAACTGAGCCCCTCATACGCCTTCGGCGTCGGCGAGATCATCTCCACCGCCACCGACCTCAACACCTTCCTCACCGCCCTGCTGAGCGGCCGCCTGCTACCGCCCGTCCAGCAGACCGAGATGTTCACCATGATCCCGGTCCCCGACGGCAAGTGGCTCGACGGCTACAGCTACGGCCTGGGCATCTCCGCACTCACCCTGCCCGGCGGCACCACCCTCTACGGCCACGGCGGCATGATCACCGGCGCCTGGTCCTACCTGTACGGCACCCGCGACGGCAACCACGTCGTCACCCAGAACGTCAACGGCGACTGGGGCGTCCCACCCATGGGCCTGTTCACCGACATCCTCAACGCCACCTTCCACCCCGCCGCCTGACCCGGCACCGGCCGCCCACCACTCGGATCACCCGCCCGTGGAGCGGAGCATTACGACGTCCTCCAAGCCCGCGCCGCCCGCCTCGAGCACGGCGGTGACGTTGCGCAGGGTCTGCGCGGTCTGCTCGGCGGCCGTGGCGCCGACGACCTCGCCCGTGTCCGGATCGAGCGGGAACTGCCCGGAGACCTGCAGGACGGGACCCTTGCGGATGCCTTGGGACAGCGGGCCCGCCAGGCGGGGGCGTTCTCGGCGGTGATGACGGTTCTGGTCATGGTGGGTCCTCGAAGAGTGCGGACGGACGCCTACGAGGGCCGGCTCCAGGCCTGTCGCTCCTGGCTGCGGGGATCGTCGACCTGGGTCCACTCGGCGTCGATGCGCATCGTGGCCCGGCGCTCGTCGTCGTACGGGTCCCAGCCGGGGTCGCCGGTCCCGGCGAACCGGACCCAGGTCTGGTGCGTGCGGGCGGCGAGATCCGCGGGGGGCCGGTCAGGGCCGAGCAGGGCGGCGGCTCCGTGCAACCGGGGGAGGTGCGCGAGATCGAAGACGAAGGGCAGCTCGACCGCGTGGGTGGCGCCGAGTTCCCCGTCCAGGGCGTAGGAGCGCCAGGCGAACTCGTAGGCGTAGGTGGCGGACCCGGGGTGGGCGGCATGCGCGTCGGCCAGGGCCCAGCTACCCGCGCCGAACAGCGCGTCGCCCATGATGGCGGAGCGCAGCCCGCCGAAGGACGCCTCGGGGCGTGCCTTCCGGTACGTCTCGACGAGTTGCGTCGGATGGGGGTGCGAGCGCGCCGCCGCGTCGTCGACGTCCCCGGCGGTCGAGGTGGAGTACTTGCCCACCGGGACCAGATAGAGGTTTCCCTCTTCGGTGTTGGTCCCGATGAGCAGGTCGACGTCGTTGCCGAGCCCGGCCGCGACGGATTCGGCGGGCTGCGTGTCGAGGACCAGGCTGAAGGGGCTGAGCCCGATCAGCGGGTCAGCGTGGCTCTCGGTCCGCAGGTCGATGCCCGCGAGCCGGGAGGCGGCCTTGACCAGGCGCTCGTCGGAGATGTCCGCGAAGGCGTCGACATGGGGCTCGATGCCCAGGGCCGCGGCGGCCGCCTGGGTGACGCGGGCGGCTTGCTCGGGGGTGAACGCCCCCAGGCCGCTGCCGCTCTGGACGATCGCCCGGCGGAAGAGGCTGGTGGCTTCGGGGGTGGCGAGGACGCCGCCGACGATGGTCGCCCCGGCCGACTGGCCGAAGAGGGTGACGTTGCGCGGGTCGCCGCCGAACGCGGCGATGTTCTCCCGCACCCAGCGCAGTGCGGCGACGACGTCGAGCAGGCCGCGGTTGGCGGGCGCGCCGGGGATGTCGAGGAACCCGGCGATGCCGAGCCGGTAGTTGAGGGTGACGAGGACGACGCCGTCGCGGGCGAAGGCGGAGCCGTCGTACATCATGGATCGCGTCGATCCGGCGACGAATCCGCCGCCGTGGACGAACACCATGACGGGCAGGTCGCCGCCGCCGGCGGCGGGCGTCCAGACGTTGACGGTGAGGTAGTCCTCCCCGCGGCTCCAACCGGTGCCGAAGTAAGGGGACATGTCCACGCTGCCGAGCTTGCGCTCGGACTGCGGCGCGTTGGGCCCCGGCGCGGTGGCGTCCCGTACGCCGTCCCACGGCTCGTGCAGCCGGGGCACCGCGAACCGGTCGGCGCCGCGGGGCGGGGCGGCGTAGGGGACGTTGCGGAAAGCGGCCCTGGTGGAGCTGACGAGGGCGGCCACCGCGCACGACGCGGCCACGGCGCCGCCGCCGGCGGGTCCGCTCCCGCTCACCGATCACCTGGAGCGGATCTTCGCGGCCCGCCTGCACGGCCTCCCCGCCTCCACCACGCGGGCCCTGCTGCTCCTGGCCGCCATGGACGGCGCCGACGCCGTGATCGCCGTCCCGGCCGGGCTGCCGCGCGCGGAGGACGAGGCCTGGCTGCCCGCCGAGCAGGCGGGGCTGGTCCGGCGGACCGGCCGGGACGTCCGGTTCCGCCACCCACTGGTCCGGTCCGCCGTGTATCACGCCGCGTCCTTGGACGCCCAGCGCGAGGCTCACCTCGCGCTCGCCGAGATGCTGCGGGACGAACCGGATCGGCGTGCCTGGCACCTGGCCGCCGCCTGCCCGGGACCCGACGCGGCCGTGTCGGCGGAGCTGGCGCGGACCGCGGCCAGGGCCCGCCGGCGCGGCGGCCATGCGGCGGCGGCCAAGGCCCTGCAGCGCGCCGCGGAACTCGCGCCGCAGCGTGCCGACGGTGCCCGCCTGCTGGTCGAAGCCGCTGCGGCGGCCGTGTTCACCGGGGACATCGCCTGGGTCGAGGAACTGGCCGCCGCGGCACGCGCGCGTACGGATGACGTGACCCTGCTCGCCTCCGCCGCCGTGCAGGCCGGGCGGCTGGCGGTCCTGACCGGACGCCACGGCGTGGTCTTCTCCCGGCTGGCCGACGCCGCCGAGGAGTTGGCGGTCTCCCAGCCCGCCGCCGCGCTGGACCTGCTGGCCGGCGCCGCCGTGGTCCGCTTCTACTCCGGAGACGACACCCAGCGGCGCCGTATCCAGGACATCCTGCGGCGCCTTCCCGAGGACGCCGCATCCGCGGGCTTGCGCACCTGGGTGAGGGCTGTGTCGGACCCCTTCGACGACCGGCCCCGACTCGTCCGCCTGCTCCCGCGGTTGGCGGCCGAGGCGGCAGCCCGGCCGGAACAGCTCACCACCGCCGGGATCATGGCGTGGCTCCTGGACGAGACCCCGCAGGCCGTACGCGCCTTCGACGAGGCCTTCCACCGCTGGGAGCTGCAGGGACCACTGCCGGAGGGCCTGGGCGGCGCGGTCGCCTGGGCCCATGTGGAACGAGGGAGGTGGGGACAGGCCCGTGAGGCCTGCGCCCGTACGATCGCGGTCGGCCGGGCGGCCGGCCTCGACCACGCCGTGGCCTGTGCGGTCACCGTGGACGCCACCGTGCTGGCCTTCCAGGGTGACACGGCGACGGCCCGCGCACAGGCCGAGGACGCGCTCACCCTGGTCGATCCGCTGGAAAGCCGCTCGGTCCACGTCTACGCCCGTCGTGCGCTCGGTGCCGCGGCAGCCGCGGAAGGCGCCTATGAGAGCGCGTACGACCAGCTCCGCATGGCCTTCACGGCGGACGGCGCGCCCGTGCACTACCACGCCTCCTACCCGGCCCTCGCGGAGCTGGCCGCCGCCGCCGTGCGCTGCGGCCGCCGCTCGGAAGCTGTCGCGATCGTCGAGCGTTCGGCATGTGCGCCGGCGGACAACGCCTCACCTCGTCTGCGCGCGCTGATCAGCCGGGCCCGTGGCCTGCTGGCGGACCTCGAGGACGCCGAGCCGCACTTCCGGGCGGCTCTGGCGGATCCGGCACTGGAGTACTGGCCCTTCGAACGCGCACAGACCCTGCTCGACCTCGCCGAATGGCTGCGGCGCCGTCGGCGCATCGCAGAGGCGCGTGGGCCGCTCACCGAGGCTCTGGAGGTCTTCCGGCGCCTGGGAGCACGCCCGTGGATCGAACGCGCCCGGGCCGAATCGCGCGCCGCCGGCCTCGACGTCACGGACTCGACCCCCGACGCGCTCGCCGAACTCTCCCCGCAACAGCAGCAGATCATCAGGCTCGCCGCCCGCGGGCTGACCAACCGTGAGATCGGCGAAAGGCTCTTCCTGTCCCCGCGCACGGTCGGCTCGCACCTCTACCGCAGTTTCCCCAAGCTGGGCATCACCGCCCGATCCCAGCTTCGCGACCTCATCGAGGGCGCCCTCACGGGGGCCGGCCACCAGGAATAAGGGCACGCCAGGCCATGGAAGCAGTCACCTGACGCATACCGCGCGCCATCCCGGCGGACCAGGCTGGACACAAGGGCGAGGAAGCCGTGACCCGCAAGGCGGCCTCTGGGCACCCTGACCAGTCAGGAAGACCGGATCCTCCCCGTTTGACCTTGACGCGACGTCAACGTCTTCACTGGTGGCAGGCCGATCATTCACCGGAAAGGTGCCGCACATGACGACGTTCCCGTTCGACCGTCCCCACCCCCTCGAACCGCCCCCCGAGTACGCGGACCTCCGTGACAAGGAGCCCGTCACCTCAGTACGCACCCCTGACGGCCGCCGCGCCTGGCTGGTCACCTCCTACGAGGCCGTCGCCGCCGTCCTGTCGGATCGGCGGTTCGGGGTGGTGCCGCCCGGTACGACGGGCGCGGGCAACGACACGTTGTTCCAGGACGGGGAGGCGCACGCCAGGCTGCGGCGGCTGGTGTCCAAGGCGTTCAACCCGCGCGCCATCGACGTGCTGCGCGGCCGCATCGAAGGGCTCGCGGAGGAGCTCGTCGAGGCGATCGCCCACGCCGGGCCGCCCGCCGATCTCGTGGCGGACCTGGCCACGCCCTTGTCGATCACGACGATCGGTGAGCTGCTCGGCGTGGAGATCGGCGATCGCGAGCGCTTCCGTGCCGTGGCCGACGCCGCGAGCGGGGCCGACTTCCTCTTCGGGGCCGAGGAGGAGCTGATCAAGGCGGCCCGGGCGTGGGAGGAGCTGGCCGCCTACGCCGCCACGCTGATCGAGGCCAGGCGGGCGGACCCCGGTGACGATCTGCTCAGCTCGCTGATCGCCGTACGGGACGCCGAGGACGGGCGGCTCAGTGACGGCGAGCTGGTCGCCATGGCCGCCACGATCGTCTCCGCCGGCTACCTGTCGGCCCGCAACGGCATGTCCACCGCCGCCCTGCGCCTGCTCACGCAAGGACGGCTGGCGGCCATGGCCACCGCCACCCCGGCCGAGCTCGACGCGGTCGTCGAGGAGACGCTGCGTCTGCAGGCCGGGGTGACCGGCGAGCCCTTCCCCCGGTACGCCCAGACCGACCTCGACCTGGCCGGAGCCGCGATCGGCGCCGGTGACCTGGTCCTGGTACGGCTCGAGGCCGCCCACCGCGACCCCGAGCACTTCGCCGACCCCGACGCGTTCGCGCCGGAGCGGCGGTCCAGCCCGTCACTGGTGTTCGGTCACGGCATGCACTTCTGCCTGGGCGCGCCGCTGGCCCGCGCGGAGATCCGGGCCACGTTCGGCGCGCTCGCCCGGCGGCTGCCCGGCCTGCGCCTCCGGGGCGCCGTCGAGGACCTGGAATGGGCCCGCGACGGCGTCGACGCCGGCCCCGCCGCCCTGCCCGTCACGTGGTCCTGAGGAGTCATGTGGTTGTTCTGAGGAGGAGCGTGGTGAAGCCCAGGACGTCTCGGTAGCCGTTGAGCCACACGTCCCGGTGGCCGCGGGCGGCGGTCAGGGCGGTGTCGCCGTCCGGGCCCGGGTGGTCGAGCGCCCAGCGCGTCAGGGTGCCGGTCCAGGACCACTCGTAGTCGTCCCACTCCGCCCGTGTGCTGGTGTGGCCGTAGACGGTGGCGAAGCCGGCGCCCTCCATGCGCTCCACCGTGCCGGCCAGGTCGGCGTAGTCGTCGAGTTTGGTGTCGAGCAGGGAGAGGAGCTCCGGTGAGGGCGGCCGCTCCCAGAAGGTCTCGCCGATCAGGGCGAGCCCGGAGGAAGGGCGCAGGCGCGGGCGTACGGCGTTCAGGGTCTCCGCCAGGCCGCCGAAGGCGTGGGTGGAGCCGACGCACAGGACCAGGTCGTACGGGACGTCGGCGGTGTGGTCGGCGGCGGGGGAGTGGTGCAGGCGGAGCCGGTCGGCCACGCCGCGGCGGGCCGCCTCCTCAGCCGCTCCGGACAGGGCGTGCTCCGAGATGTCCACCCCGTCGGCGGTCGCGTCCGGATAGAGGGTCAGCGCCCTGATGAGCCACGCCGCCTCACCGCAGCCGAGGTCGAGGATGCGGGCCTGGGGCGGCAGTTTCGCCCGGGTCAGCAGGCGTTCCAGGTTGCCCTCGGAGACGGGCGCGGAGATGGGGTGGTCGCCGTGGGCGAGGTGGCTGATCAGGTCACGTTCCATCCGAGCGAATATGCCGTACGGGAACGCCGCCGCCAAACCGATTTCGGTCCCGGCCTCGGCCGAACGCCGAGCTCAGCGGCGCTGCCGGGCCTGCGGGCGGCCCGGCGGAGAAATGTCGCGGCGAGCCGTCACGTCTTGCCCGTCGCGTCCGTCATAGCGGTGACCCCGGACCTTCGGGGGCTGATGACACCAGAGGAGCTGACGAGACATGACGAACACGGATCTGCGCGGTGCGGTGCGAGGCGAGGTGCTGCTGCCCGGTGACGACGGGTTCGAGCAGGAGGCCAGGCCCTGGAACCTGTCGGTGGCGCAGCGCGTCGCCGCCGTCGTGACGGCCGAGGACGCGGACGACGTGGCGGCGGTGGTCCGGTACGCGGACAAGGCCGGCCTGACGGTGAGCGCCCAGCCCAGGGGCCACGGCGCGTCCGGCGACACCGACGGTGTGATCCTGCTGCGCACCGGCCGGCTGGGCGGCGTCGAGGTCCGCCCGGACGAGCGGATCGCCCGCGTGGGCGCCGGGGTCGCCTGGGGCGAGGCGCTGGCCGCGACCGGGCCTCACGGCCTGACCGGGCTGGCCGGCAGCAGCCCGGTCGTCAGCGTGACCGGTTACACCCTCGGCGGCGGCCTGAGCTGGTTCGGCCGCCGGCACGGCTTCGCGGCCGACAGCGTGCGGTCCTTCGACGTGGTCCACGCCGACGGTGAGCGGGCGACCGTGACCGCCGCCTCCGACCCCGACCTGTTCTGGGCGCTGCGCGGCGGCGGTGGCGACTTCGCGCTGGTCACCGCGATCGAGTTCGAGCTCTACCCGGCGCCCGCCCTGTACGGAGGCCGCCTGCTGTGGCCCGGCCACCGCACCGCCGAGGTGTTCGAGGCCTTCCGCGAGCTGACCGCCGGCGCGCCGGACGAGCTGTCCATCTGGTTCAACCGGGCGCAGTTCCCGCAGGCGCCGCCCATGGTCGCGCTGGACGTCGCGTTCCTCGGCGAGGAGGACGAGGGGCGCGCGCTGCTCACCCGCCTGGACAAGATCGATGATGTGATCGCCGACAAGCGGGGCGTGGTGGCCGTGGCCGATCTGGGCACGATCACCGCCGAGCCCACCGACCCGGCGCCCGGCCGCTCCCGCGTGGAGCTGCTGACCCGCCTGGACGACGCGGCGGCCCGCGTCCTGCTCGACGCGCCGCTGGAGCCGCTGGTCGGCCTGCAGCTCAGGCACCTGGGCGGAGCACTGGCCGCCACGCGTCCCGGTGCCGGGCCGAGCGGGCCGCTGAGTGAGCCGTATCTGCTCTCCACGCTCGGGCTCGCGCTCAACCCCGGGCTGTCGGAGGCGGTGGGCGCCAGGCAGGCGGCCCTGGCGGAGGCGCTGCCGGTCAGCGGGCGCAAGCCGTACACGATGCTGGGGCGGGGGGAGCGGGCCGCGGCGGCCTTCTCCGAGCGGGACCTCGCCAGGCTGCGGGAGATCAAGCGGGCCCGCGACCCGCGCGGTGTGCTGCGCGCCAACTTCCCGGTCGTGGCGTAGATCGCCCGCGCGGGTCAGAGGACCTGGCCGGCGGCGAAGGCGTGGCTGCGCCGCACCAGGTCCCACACGACCTCCAGCTCCTCCGGGTCGCGTGGCCCGTAGACCATCAGCAGGGTGGGCGGGCAGTGACCCGTGTGCACCAGCGGATGGAACTCGCCCCAGCCCTTCGCCACGACCTCCGCCGCCTCGCCCTCGGGCAGCAGCGCGTGCAGGCTGCCGTCGCGGGCGCCGTGCAGGTGCGCGAACTCGGTGCTGTCGCGGACGAACGCCGAGTCGGGCCTGAAGGCGTGCCCGGGGTCGAGGTGCAGCGCCCGCGTCTCGGGCAGGGAGACGACGCTGGCGCCGGTGCGTACGTGGTCAAGGTCGGCCATGCGGCGCCACAGCTCCTCCTGCAGCTCCGCCGGCGCGATCTGGTCGAGCTGCTGGTGCGGGATCTCGGGCGAGGTGACGGGGCGATCGCCCGGCCGCTCCATGAGGACGCGCGGACCGGAGGTAACGGCTATTTCCGTCTGATTAGTGCTCACAGTCGGTTATCATACAATTACTATTTGACAGCACCACTGGTGATCCCCGAGATGATCTTCCGCTGGGCGACCGCGAACACCACGATCAGCGGCAGGCTCATCAGGATCACGTAGGCGAAGATGAGGTGCCAGTTGTTGAGGTAGAGGCCCGCGCTGGCCACGCGGAACAGGTTGAGCGGCAGCGTGTCCAGCCGGCCGCCGATGACGAAGAAGGCGTAGAAGACGTCGTTCCAGACGTACAGGCAGACCAGGATCGTCGCCGTGGCCAGCACCGGGCGCAGCAGCGGCAGCACCACCAGCCAGAAGACCCGCAGCGGGCCCGCCCCGTCGAGCTGGGCCGCCTCCTCCAGCGAGACCGGGATCGTGCGCACGAAACCGGTCACGAAGAAGATCACCGTGGACAGGTAGATGCCCATGTAGACGCCGATCATCCCCGTCGCGGTGCCCGCCAGGCCGAGCTGGCGCAGCAGCAGCACCACGGTGACCACGGCGGGAGGCAGCACGATGCCGCTGATCGCCAGCGCGTACAGGACCGCGTTGACCCGGGTGGCGCGCCTGGCCAGGATCCAGGCCGCCATCGACCCGAACAGCAGCACCCCGGCCACGGCGGGCACCACGACCAGCAGGCTGCCCAGCGCGGCCGGCAGCACCTCGCCCTCCGTCCACACCCGCGCGAGGTTGTCCAGCAGGTGCCACTCGGTGGGCAGGGACAGGTCGGGCGTCAGCGCCTCGCCGCGCGACTTGGCCGCCGTGACCAGTACGAGCCACAGCGGCACGCCGATCGAGCCGGCGACCAGGACGGTCGTGACCAGCGGCTGCAGCCGCGGCCAGAGCCGCGCGTCGCTCACAGGACCTCCTCGCGCTTGCGCAGGATGTAGATGACCGGGAAGGCCATGAGGGCCACCAGCAGGAACAGCACCAGGCTCATGGTCGTGGCCTGCGCGAACAGGCCCTGGCCGAAGGTGCGGTAGATGAAGATGTTGAGGATCTCCGTCGTACGGGCCGGGCCGCCGCCCGTCGTGGCCTGGGCGATGTCGAAGCCGTTCATGGAGCCCAGCAGCGCGGTCGCCACGTTGAACGTGATCGCGGGCGCCAGCAGCGGGAAGCGCACCCGCCAGAACGTCCGCCACCGCGACGCCCCGTCGATCCGGGCCGCCTCGACCAGCTCCTCGGGGATCGTCTTCAGCCCCGCCAGGTAGATGAGCATCGACAGGCCCATCCACTTCCAGGCGTGGATGAGCGCGACCACCACGATCGTCCACGTGGTGTCGCCCAGCCAGGCGTGGTCCACCGGGGTCCCGAGCAGCGCGCCCAGCAGCCGGTTCACGCTGCCCTCCGGCTTGAGCAGGGCCTGGAAGATGTAGCCGACGGCCAGCGCGGACATCAGCACCGGGATGAGGAAGAACACCCTGGCCACCCGGTTGAGCCGGGTGTCGCGCTCCAGGAGCACCGCCAGGGCGAAGCCGAAGGCGTTCTGGAAGATCGCGACCAGCACCGCGTACACGACCGTGACCCGCAGCGAGCGGAACAGCGTGCCGTTGGAGCCCAGGTCGGTGAAGTTGTCCAGGCCGACGGGCCGGATCTCCGCCTTGAAGCCGGACCAGTCGGTGAACGCGTAGACGAAGTTGAACACCGTCGGCAGGAAGAAGAAGACCAGCAGGATGGCGAACGCGGGCACCATGAACCACATGGGATGCGTCCGCCGCCTGATGGCCCGCCGCGGCGGCGCCTGCGTACGCGCCGCGGGACGGTGCGGGGCCGTCGTCAGCATCAGAAGCCTGTCGCCCCGGCCGCCTTGGCGAGCTGCGCGAACTGCTCCTGCGTGGCCGAGGCCACCTTCTCCGGCGTCATGGTCCCGGTGATCATGTCGGCCAGGTTCAGGTACAGGTCCGGGTTCGCCACCGCCAGCGCCTGCATCGACCCGACCGCCGACGGCAGCGAGGCGTGCACGTCGAGCAGCGCCTGCGGCACGCCGTCCGGGCTGGGCACCGACGGCTGCAGCGAGACGGTGGCGCGGTCGGCGACGAAGTCCGGGTAGCCGGGCCCCATCCAGTACGCCAGCAACTGCCGCGCCGCCGCCTCCCTCTTGGCGTCACCGGTCTTGAACGCCACCAGCGCGTTGGACTGGTCGGGGATGAACGTGCCGACGTTGCCCGTCGGCGAGATCGGGAAGAACCCGATCTTCTCGTCCAGCTCCGCGGTGTCGGCCGTGGCCTGGAGCTGACCGAAGAACGAGTTGACCTGCACGACCATGGCCGCCTTGCCCGCCAGCAGCGCCGCCCCCTGGTCCTCGAACTTGGCGGTCTCGATGTCGGGGTTGAACAGGCCCTCGTCGATCAGCTTCTTGTACGTCCTGATCGCGTCCAGCACGACCGGGCCGCTGAACGTCTCCTGCCCCTTGTTGATCTTCTCCCAGAGCCCGCTCTTGGCCGCGTCGGCGAGCTGGACCTGAACCCACCACTGCGTGGCCCACTTGTCGCCGGCCATCTCGAAGAACGGGGTCACCCCCTTGGACTTGAGCGTGCGGGCCAGCTCGACCATCTCGCCGAAGTTCTTGGGCGTCTCGGTGATCTTGTTGGCGGCGAAGACCTCCTTGTTGTAGTAGACGCCCTCGACGGCCGGGCTGGTGATCAGCGCCGCGTACCGGGTGCCGTCCAGCAGGCCGGTGATGTCGCGCAGGTCGGGCGCCAGCTTGGCCAGCCACGGGGCGTCGTCGAGCGGCTGCAGGTTCGTCCTGGCGTTGATCGCGGTCAGCATCGACGCCGTCGGCTGCCAGAACGCCAGGTCGGGCTTGTCGCCGGTGGCGACCTTGGTCTGGATGCCCTGCTCGTACGGGTCCGGGATCGTCACGACCTCGACCGTCGCGCCCGTCGCCCGCTGGAAGCCCTCCACGACCTTGCGGGGCACGGTGTTGCTGTTCTGCGCGGCCCAGATCGTCAGCTTCACGCCGTCGAGCCTCGCGGCCGGATCGGCCCAGGTCGCCGCGGCCGTCACCGGGGTCTCGGCGGAGGGGTCGCTGCAGGCGGCGAGCCCGAGCGCGAGCGCCGACGCGGCGGCGACCGCCGTCCATCTCTTCGTCATGGTGGTGGTCCCTCTCATGGGGCGGAACGGATGCGGAAGACGCGGGCCGTGACCGGCTCGTCATCGTGCGGGGTGAGCGTCAGGACGCCGGAGTCCCACCTGTGCTCCCACGCGGGCAGATGCCGGGGATAGCGGACGTCGATCTCGACGGGCCGGCCGGCGAGGTGCGGCAGCGGCACCCGCACCTCGCCCGCCCCGCCCCGGCGCCACACCCCGAGGTACGTGGTGTCCCCGGCCCGCAGGCCCAGCGCCAGCCAGGGGTCGTCCCAGCCGGGCAGGCCGAGCGGCCACAGCGGCACCGCCCCGGCCACGTCCGCGCGCAGCTCCCGGTACACGCGCACCGCGTCGCGCACCGCCTCGAGCTGGCCGGGGCGCATCCCGTCCAGGTGGCCGGACAGGTACAGGCGGCCCAGCAGGCCGGTGCACAGGGCGAAGGCCAGCTCCTCGTCCGACATGTCCGGTTGCGGATAGGCCCAGTTCGCCGCCTGCTCTGGCAGCACCGACATCGGCGCCGCCACCGCGATCGGCGGATACCGGCGGAAGTCCTGCTGGTCGCTGGTGGACTGCAGGTGCAGCCGCGACAGCATCGCGTAGTCCATGCGCATGGCGCCGGACGCGCAGTTCTCCAGGATCAGCCCGGGATGCCGCTCCAGCACGCCGTCCAGCCAGGCCAGATGCGCCCGGTTGTGAGCGAGCAGCCCGTCGCCCGCGCTGCCGGCGGCCAGGTCGGTGCCCGCGCCCGGGTCGATGTTGTAGTCGAGCTTGAAGTAGCCGACGCCGAGCTCCTCCACCAGGCGGTCCACGACCTGGTCCAGGTGCGCGACCGCGCGGGGGTGGCGCAGGTCCAGGTGGTGGCGGCCGTGCTCGGCCAGCCGTACGCCGCCGCGCTGCAGGAACGCCTCCGGCGGCAGCTTGTCGGCCATGGGGCTGCGTACCCCGATCACCTCCGGCTCCAGCCAGAGCCCCGGCACCATGCCGAGCTCCCTGATGTGGCCGAGGACCTCCTCGATGCCGCGCGGGAAGCGCGTCTGCGAGGGCTGCCACTCGCCGACGCTGTCCCACCAGGCGCCGCCGTCGTCGTACCAGCCGGCGTCCACGCAGAACACCTCGGCGCCCGCGCCGGCCGCGGCGTCGATCAGCGGCAGCAGCTTGGCCGTGGTCGGGTCGCCCATCAGCGTGTTCATGTAGTCGTTGAACACCACCGGCAGCCGCTCCCGGTCGGGGTGCGGCCGCACGATCGCCCGCCGGTGCGCGGTGAGCGCGGCGGCGGCCCCCTCCAGCCCCTCGCCGGACACCGCGACCGACACCGGCACCGTGGTGAACGACTCGCCCGGTTCGAGCCGGTGCTGCCACTGGTGGTCGAGGTCGGTGGGGCCGAGCAGCGCGACGTACGGGCCGTCGAGCCGCTCGCCCACCTCCCAGCGCCAGGCGCCGTTGTGCTCGATCTGCCACAGCCACGCCCGCCCGCCGTCCCGGTCGATCAGGCCGCCCGTCGGCAGCCGCCCGCCGGTCGACCAGGTGCCGGTGCTGGTGACCGCCAGCACGCCGCGGCCGTCCTGCCCGTGCGCCGCCAGCCCCAGATCCGGTACGGCCGCGCGCAGCGGCTCCCGCGTCCAGCGGCTCTCGCCGAGCCACTCGCTGTCGCCCCGCACCACGTCCACGGCGCCGGCCGGACCCGCGAACATGGCGGCGAACGACGACACCGCCAGCAGCAGCGCCGGCTCCGGACCCCGGTTCGTCACCGTCGTCCAGGTCTGGAGCGCCCCCACGCCGTCGGCCGAGCGCAGGAACACCTCGGCGTCCAGCCCGCTCCCGGCATCGTGCAGGTCCACCCGCAGCACGTGCCAGACGCCGTCCCTGCGCTGGTCGCAGCCCCGGTAGGCCAGGCGGCGGCCGACCGTGGTCTGGGAGAAGCGGTGCGAGGCGCGCGCCCGCCCCGTACCCGGGAGGAGCAGCTCCACCAGCGGCTGCGTCGTTCTGGGCCGCTGCTCGGAGCCGCCGCCGGACAGTGATCGCACGCCGACGGGGCCGTCGGGCGACACGTCCAGCACGACCCGCAGGCTCGGGTGGCCCCAGACCACGCTGGTGTTCAGTGACATGCTGCTCCTTTGTCGAGAGGCGTTCGCGGGACAGGTCAGCCGACCGGCGCGGCGACCTGGATGCGGTCGATGTCGGGCGCGTAGCCGGCGGAGGCGTTGCCGAACGTGATCGTGTTCGCGCCCGCCGCCAGGACGACGTCCACGACCGTGGTGCGGTAGTTCGACCAGCCGAGCGTGTTGCGGAAGTAGTGCCGCCTGCCGGCCCCGCCGTTGACGGAGATGTCGGCGTAGCGGTCGACGATGTTGCTGTTGTAGTTGGTGGCGCCCTCGCCCAGCTCGCCGTTGGCGTACGTGACGACCAGGCGGTAGCGGCCCGCGGACGGGACGGTGACGCCGTTGAAGCGCAGCGTGTTGGCCGCGCCCGCGCCGACGTAGCCGACGTAGCTCCCGCCCGAGGCGGCGGAGTTGGCCGCCACCCTGGCCGCGCCGCCGAGCGTGTTGGCGGAGGACTCGGCCTGGTAGGAGGTGATGGTGCCGGTGCCCGGCGTGACTTCGAGATAGTCGAGGTTGACCGCGTCCCGGTCGTCGGTGGCGTAGGCGTTGACGTCCACGCGGTTGATGCCGGCGGTCAGGAACACCTTCGTGGTGACCGTGTTCCAGGTGTTCCAGTCGGCCGTGCCGGGCAGCGCGACGTCGGTCAGGTCGGAGCCGTTGAGCCGCAGCCGCACCGACCGGGCGGCCGGGGCGCCGGTGTACGGGCCCGCCGAGTAGCGCAGGGCCAGGTTGTAGTAGCCGTCGTCCGGGGCCGTCACCACGAACTTCGTGCTCGCCGTGGTGCTGGCGCCGTACCCCTCGGAGAAGGAGGTGCCGGAGTAGCCGGTGTTGGCCCCGTACGTGACGCGGGCCGAGCCGGCCAGGGCCGCGTACTCGGCCTCATAGCGGGAGCCCGCCGGGGACAGGTCCTTGTCCGGCGTCACGATCACGTGGTACGCCGACGAGCCCTTCAGCC
This sequence comes from Nonomuraea sp. NPDC050643, assembly GCF_040654715.1. NCBI lineage: Bacteria > Bacillati > Actinomycetota > Actinomycetes > Streptosporangiales > Streptosporangiaceae > Nonomuraea > Nonomuraea sp. NPDC050643. The sequence continues at coordinate 29,673 of NZ_JBFAIM010000063.1, forward strand.
CGGTCAGCGGGATCGTGATCTGCCCGCCCGACGCCGTGAAGTCCGACTCCGTGACCCGGTACGGGCCGGGGGAGGGGTTCAGCCCCGTCGTGTCCACGCCCCAGACCGTGGCGTGCACCCTCGTGCCCAGCGCGGACGGGATGCCCTGGACGACGACGTTCGCGTCATAGGCGCCGTTCGCCGGGTTGTTGCCGCCGAAGATCACCCGGGCCTGTTTCTTCGCCGGGTCGTACGCGGCCAGGCCCTGCAGCGAGCCGCCCGGCGCGGGTGGGGTGACGGCCACGGTGGTGCCGGTCAGGTCGCCGTACCACTTGTACAGCCACCATCCGCCGGTCGCCTGGTTGTTCCTGGTGACCAGGTCGTTGAGCCCGCCGGCCGTGGTCCAGTACGCCAGGCAGCCGTCGACCTTGCTGTTCTCGAACTTGGCCACGAACTGCACCAGGTTGCCCGGCACGCCCAGGTCGCCGGAGAAGCGGCCGTACTCGTTGATCGTGATGGGCCGCGCGCCGATCCCGAGGCTCGACTCCATCGCCCGGTAGTCGGCGTAGTGGGTGTGCCAGCTCGTGAAGAAGTCGTCGCCGAGCTCGTGCCAGGTGGTGACGTCCGGCAGCACGTTGTTGTCGCGGGCGAACGTCATGAACGCGCGCAGGTCGGCCGAGCGGTAGGAGGCGAAGTTCGGGCCGGCGATGCGGGCGCCGGGGTCGATGGAGCGGATGCGCTGGTGGACGGCCTTGTAGTCGTTGAGGAAGGCGGTCAGGTTGCCCGCGTACCAGATCTGGTCGGGCTCGTTGAAGGGCACGTAGACGTAGGAGGCGCGGTACGGGTCGGCCACGACCTTCCGCGTCATCGTGTCCACCTTGGCCAGGAAGTCGGCGATGCCGAGGTTCTCGTACGGCCACTGCTTGTAGATGTCCTGCATGTAGATCTGGATGTCGCGGCCGCCGGCGCGCTTGAACATGGGGGCGATCTTCAGCGCGTCGCCGTTCGGGTGCTGCAGGCCGTCGGGGGCCTTCTGCGCGGTGACCTGGGGTTTGAGGGCGGCCAGCATCGTCTCGTTGGGGATGCCCTCGTCGCCGAGGCCGTACAGGAAGCCGGTGGCGCCGTACCGCAGGGGGCCCGTCGAGGTCGCGAGGTCCACGACGAGCTGGGACGCGGCGCGGGCCGGCGCGGCGGGCGTGAGGCTCACCACGATGGCCGCGACCAATGCCGCCGACCAGGCATTTCTCCTCCTCATGGCGGAATGACCTCCTTGCTGCTGGGGGGCTGGTGGAGGTGCTCATGTGACCGGTCACATCTTTGGCATGAGTGTGAACGGTCACACGCCTGGGAGGAAAGGGGGCGTTACCAGGTTGTTACCGTAGGGTTTCGGAACGCGTGTTGGCCTACACTTGTTGTCATGCCTTTCACCGAGAGATCAGCCGCCACCCGCACCGCGATCCTCTCGGCGGCCAGAAAGCTGCTCATCGAGCGGGGCTACGAGGCGATGACCATCCGGGCGGTCGCCGCGCAGGTGGGCGTGGACCCCTCGATGGTCATGCGCTACTACGGCAGCAAGGCGGGCCTGTTCGGCGCGGCCGTGGACGTGGACCTGCGGCTCGCCGAGGTCGACCGGCCGCCCCTCGACCGGCTGGGCGAGGTGCTCGTCCGGCACTTCCTGGCGCGCTGGGAAGGCGGCCTGTCGGACGACGTGCTGATCCTCCTGCTCCGCTCGGCCAGCACGAACCCGATGGCGGCCGAGCGGATGCGGGAGGTGTTCGAGACGCAGATCGCCGCGTTCGTGGGGCGGATCACGAAGGCGCCGGACGCCGCCTACCGGGCGGGGCTGGTCAGCACGCAGCTCCTGGGGCTGGCGCTGACCCGCTACGTGCTGGGGTTCCCGCCGATGGCCGGCGCCGACCCCGAGACCCTCGTACGCGACATCGGCCCGGTGGTGCAGCACTACCTGGTCGGACCGGCCGACGGGCTCGGCCGCCCGGCTCGCTGACCCCACGGCGGAGGCTTCTCGCCCGCCCCGGGGCCCGGCTCGCCGGCGGGCGGAGCCGTAGCGGTCGCTATTTCGTGTGTAGCGCCTCCTGGGTGGAACATCCACCAGACAGGAGAGACGCATGACGATTCTCGTGACCGGCGCCACGGGGACGATCGGGCGCCAGATCGTGGCGCAGCTCGTCGAGCGGGGCGTACGTGTACGCGCCCTGACCAGGAATCCGGCGACGGCCACGTTCCCCGGCGCGGTCGAGGTGGCCTGCGGCGACCTGGCCGAGCCACGGTCGCTGGCCCCCGCGCTGGAGGGCGTGACGGGACTGCACCTGATCACCTTCGGCGGCGACGACTACGCCTCGCTCCAGACCGGCCCCGAGCTCGTCGAACTCGCGGCCAAGGCCGGCGTGACGCGCGTCAGCGTGCTGAGCGGCTGGGACGAGACCTCGGTCGAGGAGGCCCTGCGGGCCGGCGATCTGGGCTGGACGCGGTTGCAGTGCGTCGAGTTCATGGCCAACGCCCGCGACTGGGTCACCTCGATCCGCGAGGAGGGCGTCGTACGGGTCTTCGGCGACCATCCGGGGGCCGTCGTGCACGAGGCGGACATCGCCGCCGTGGCCGTGACCGCGCTGGTCGAGGAGGGGCATGCCGGGCAGACGTACCTGCTCACCGGCCCCCAGGCGCTGAGGCCCGCCGAGCGGGTGCGCCTGATCGGCGAGGCGATCGGGCGGGAGATCCGGTTCGAGGAGCTCGACGCGGAGGGGTACCGCGCGTTGATGCGGGCGTCGGGGGTGCCCGAGGACATGATCGAGTTCGGGGTCCAGCTCGGCGCGAATCCGCCCGAGGCCGGCGGTGTCGTCCTGCCGACCGTGGAGCAGGTCACCGGCCGCGCCGGGCGCACGTTCGCCCAGTGGGCCGGCGAGAACGCCGCCCTCTTCCGCGTCTGACCTTTTGAGGAGAAATATCATGACTATTCGCCCATATCGCATCGAAATTCCGCAGCAGGACCTGGACGACCTCCGTACCCGCCTGGCCATGACCCGCTGGCAGGACCAGCTCCCCGGGACCGGCTGGGAGCGCGGGGTCCCCCTGGGCTACCTCAAGGAGCTGGCCGAGTACTGGCGCACGGGCTACGACTGGCGCGCCCACGAGGCCAGGCTCAACGAGCTGCCCCAGTTCATGACCACCATCGACGGCCAGAACATCCACTTCGTTCACATTCGCTCCGACAACGCCGACGCGCTGCCGCTCATGCTCCTGCACGGCTGGCCGGGCACGATCGTGGAGTTCCTGGACGTCATCGAGCCGCTCTCACGCGACTTCCACCTGGTGATCCCCTCCCTGCCCGGGTTCGGCTTCTCCGTGCCGCTGTCCGCCTCCGGCTGGGACGCCGCCCGTACCGGGAAGGCGTTCACGCGGTTGATGGCGACGCTCGGCTACGACCGGTACGGCGTCCAGGGCGGCGACGCCGGCGCCTTCATCGCCCCGGAGATGGGCAAGCACGACCCCGAGCACATCGTCGGCATCCACCTCAACGCCGCGCTCACCTTCCCCATCGGGCAGGAAGGGGAGATGGAGGGGCTGACGGAGGAGGAGCGGCGGCGCTGGGAGGCGATGGAGAACTTCAACGACGGCTACCTGCAGACGCAGTCGAAGCGGCCGCAGACGGTGTCGTACGGGCTGCACGACTCGCCGGTGGGGCAGCTCGCCTGGATCATGGAGAAGTTCAAGGAGCTGACGGAGCCGGTCGACGGCCTCCCGGAGGACTCCCTCGACCGCGACCTCATGCTCACCGACGTCACCATCTACTGGCTGACGGGCACGGCCGGGTCGTCGGCGCAGTTCTACTACGAGAACATGAGCGCCACGGACTGGAGCGGCGAGGACTCGGCCGGTGGAGACTGGGGCGGCGGGGACACGGCTGGTACGGACTCGGGTGGCGGGGACTCGGCTGGTACGGACTGGGGCGGCGGGGACTCGGGTGACGCGGGCGCGGCGGACTGGGCCGCGGCGGCGCGGGGCACGGTTCCGACGGGCGTGCTGGTGTCCAAGACCTGTGACGTGACCATCCGCCGCTGGGCCGAACGCGACCACAACATCGTCCACTGGACCGAGCACGACAAGGGCGGCCACTTCTTCGCCGCCGAACAGCCCGCCCTCTTCACCGAGGACGTCACCGCCTTCTTCGCCAAGCTCCGCTGACGACGATCCCGCGAGCCCAGGTCATCGACCGATGGCCTGGGCTTCCGGGCCGTCTCCGGCCGTCCTTGGTGCTCGGCGTGGGGCGGCCGTTCACCGCGCTGGACGTCCCGTCGAGTTCCGCCCCAGATTCCGTTGCCGCCGGTCCAGCGCCGCTCGAACGGGGGCTTCCAGAATGGCCGCGACGATCAGATTCGAGAGGGCGGGGCCCGCTGTTCCGCGCGTACCTCTCGTCGGCATCTCTCCAGGCCGACGCCGGAGCGGCCGGCTTGGCCGGTGAACGGCTCGATACAGGGAGGAACCATGTCAGAGAAGATCGGCACGCGGCCCGGCGTGGCCCGGCGGATGGCGTTGGTGGCGGCGGGCGGCGTACTGACGCTCGGCTCGGTCGCCGGCCTGGCCGGCTCGGCCAGCGGTGACGCCGAGCGACTGCGCTCTCCGGTCGGCACGTGGGCCGCGGTGATCACGCTCACGTCCACCAACGAGACCGAGCGGGCCCTGTTCGCGATCCGGGCCGACGGCAGCCTCACCGTGACCGACGGGCGGCGGACCGGGCTCGGCACCTGGCAGTCCACCTCGACCGGCTTCCGGTACGCCTTCCGGCACTACACGGTCAACGCGCAAGGCGTCTTCGAGTGGGAGCTGCGCAGCGTACATGACGGGCAGGTGACCTCGTCCGACACGTTCACGGCGACGGGCACCGGGACGGCGGTGGACGCGAACGGCAACGTCCTCGGCTCCGCCCCGACCCGGGTCGAAGCCAGGCGCTACAGCATCCAGGCGCCGTAACGGGGAAGGGGGCGATGGCGGGGCATCGCCTCCTCCGCACAGGAGATCGCTCACCGTCCGCTTCACCGCCTGCTTCACCGTCCACTTCACCGCCTGCTTCACCGCCTGCTTCAGCGTCCGCTTTGCCGTTCGCGCCCGGGATCGCGGGCACCGGATCACCCTCCATGCCCTCACCGGCGCCATGTCACAGTCCGGGGCGTCCGCCCCGTCCTTCCGGCATGACACACAACTGGAAGGCGATCCTCTGCACCCTGCTCGCGGGAACGGGTGCCACGGTCGGCGTCTGGGCGGCGTTCTGGCCGGAACGCTTCTTCACCTCGTTCCCGCTCTCGGCCTGGGCCGCCCGGCCCTACAACGAGTACCTGACCCGGGACTTCGGCGGCCTGACGCTGGCGCTGGCGGTGGTCACGGCCCTCGCGGCACTGTCCGCCTCCGAGAAGGTCTTCCGCGGGGCGGGCGCGGCCTGGCTGACCTTCGGCGTCCTCCACCTCGCGTGGAACCTGGGCCCGCCAGGGACGCTCTCGACCGGCGGCGTGGCCGCCCTTTCGGTGCCACTGCTCGCCGCCCTCGCACTGATCATCCCGGCCCGCGCCGCACCCCGGCCCAGGGGTGGCACGGCGAACCTGGCGCTGACCGGGCGAACCCGCCGCGGGCTCGCCTTCACCCAGGCCGGCGTGGGGCCGCCGCTGGTGCTCCTGCACGGCAACGGATCCTCACGCTCGTCCTGGAGGCCGGTGTTCGACCGCCTCACGGACACGCACACGGTGTACGCGCTCGACCTGCCGGGCTTCGGCGACTCCGTGAGACTCGAGGGCGGCCTCCCCTCGACACCGAGAAACCTGGCCGAGGCCGTGGCCACCGCCCTGGACGAATGGGACCTTGACGCGCCGCACGTCGCCGGGCACTCGGTCGGCGGGTGGGTGGCGCTGGAACTGGCCGGTCTCAGGCAGGTCGCCTCCCTGACCCTGCTGTCCCCGGCCGGTCTGTGGAAGCGGAGCCAGCCGGCGTACTGCGCCGTGAGCCTGCTCCTGACCTGGGCCGCCTGCCGGTTCTCGGCGCGGCCGATCAGCGCACTGGCGCGCTGGGCCTGGGTACGCAGGCTGCTGTTCTGGCAGCTCTTCGCCCACCCTGAGAAGCTCACCCACGAGGACGTGATCCGCGACGTCGCCACCATGGGACGCTGCCCGGGTTTCCTGCCGACGTTGTGGGCCGTCAGGAACATCCGCTACCGCGCGGCGCGGGACATGACCGCGCCGGTGACGCTCGCCTTCGGGGCTTCGGACCGGCTGCTCCTCACCCGGCAGTCCCGGTTCACCGACCAGCTCCCACCGCACACCCGGCACGTCCTCGTGCCCGGCGCCGGCCATGTGCCGATGAGCGACGCGCCCGAGCTGGTCTCGCGCACCATCCTCGCGACCACGGGGACGGTGACGTCCTGACGCCACACTCGAAGCTCCCCGCCCTCTCGGAGGACCAATGAACGGAGAAACGACCGCCCTTGCCCGCGGCGCCCCACGCACACTCGCCGATGACCGCAGGCCCGGCCCACGGTGCGGAGGCGTGAGCAGTTGGTGAAGAGACTCGCCAGCCGGCGCTGGGCCCCACCGGACGGAGCCCACATCGGCGGCAGGCAGACCACCGACGCGTGGCAGGGTGCGCAATGACCGGGCCGCCGGGCGGCGGCCGGGAAGCCGAACTCTCGGTCGCCTACGCCGCGGCGCGCTCCCGCCTGATCCGGGTGGCGTACGCGATCCTGGGGACGCTGTCCGAGGCCGAGGACGTGGTCTCCGAATGCTGGTTCAAGCTCGTACGCGCCGACCAGCAAGATCACATCCAGGACGTCGAAGCCTGGGCGACCGTGGTCGTCGCGCGGGCGGCCACGGACGTGCTCCGGTCCGCACGCGTACGCCGCGAGACCTACACCGGCCCCTGGCTCCCCGAGCCCATCCTGACCCCCTTGTCGGACCCCGCTCCTCTGTCGGATCCCGCGGACCGGGTCACGCTCGACGAGTCGGTCAGCTTCGCGCTGCTCGTCGTCATGGAGGCGCTCACCCCGGCCGAACGTACCGCCTGGGTGCTCCACGACCTCTTCGCCATGACCTTCGAGGACGTCGCCACAGCCGTCGGCCGTACCCCGGCGGCGGTACGCCAGCTCGCCGCCCGCGCCCGCAGGCACGTCGAGGCGGGCGCACCGCGCTTCGACGTCGACCGGGACCATCACCGTCAGGTCGTCGAGCGGTTCCTGGCCGCCGCGGCAGGCGGCCACCTGAGCGCCCTCGTCGCGAGTCTCGACCCCAACGCCGTGCTCACCAGCGACGGCGGTGGCAAGGTCAACGCCGCCCGCCGGCCCGTCCACGGCGCCGAACGCGTCGCCCGTTTCGTGCTCGCCCTCATGAGCAGGGCCGAACCCGGCGAGGTCCTCACCCCGATCGCCGTCAACGGCGTCCTCGGCGTGGCCCACTACGACCAGGGCAAGGTCGACACCGTCGTCTCCTTCACCGTCGCCGACGGACTGATCCATCGGATCGACTTCATCCGCGCCCCGGACAAACTGCGCTGACCAGCCGTCACCCGATCTCGCGCCTACCAGCCACCCACCGGCCCCAGCTCCTTTCGGACCACCAGCGCGAACAGTCGCTCAGACGCAGCCGACCCGAGGGCGCCGAGAACGTCGGAGAAGGTGCCGAACCCGCACTCGACGAACCGAGCGGCGCGTGCGGACAACGGCGCACCTCCTCGACGCGAGCCTCGTCCGTCACCGGCTGGGGCTTCCACATGTGGACGGCACTTCCTTTTGGGTGCTGGGCCGGGGCGGCGTGACAGGTTGGCCGTCACGCCGCCGCGCAGCGGTTTCAGATCTGGTTCTCGCCGCCGTCGACGTACAGGTTGGTGCCGATGATGTAGCTGCTGTCGGCGGAGGCGAGGAAGGCCACGGCGGCGGCGACCTCCTCCGGGCGTCCCATCCGGCCCATCGCGACGCCGGCCCCCAGGTTCGCCTTGGTGGCGGCCGCGTTCTCCGCGCCGAAGAGTTCGGTGATGCCGGATGTGTCGATGGGCCCCGGCGAGATCGCGTTGACGCGGATGCCCCGGCCCTTGAGCTCGTTCGCCCACGTCCGTGCGAAGGATCGGACGGCGGCCTTGGAGGCCGAGTAGACGCCGAAGGCCGGTGCGCCGTGCTCGGCGGCGGTGGAGGCGTTCAGGATCACCGAGGCGCCGTCGTTGAGCAGGGGCAGCGCCTTCTGCACCGTCAGGAGGGTGCCCTTGACGTTGACGTTGAAGATCCGGTCGTATTCCTCCTCGGTGACCTCCTCGAGCGTCGCGAACGCGGCGGTGGCGGCGTTGGCGAACAGCACGTCCAGGCCCTGGCCGCGGTCGCGGACCATGTCGTACAGCCGGTCCAGGTCGGCCGGGTCCGTGATGTCGCCCGGTACGGCGGTGACCGCCGGGCCGATGACCTCGACGGCCTCGTCCAGCTCGGTCTTGCGCCGGCCGGTGATGAACACGTGCGCCCCCTCGGCCACCAGCCGCGCGGCGGTGGCCCGGCCGATTCCCCGTGTGCCGCCGCCGGTGACGACGGCGGTCTTGCCTTCCAAGCGACCCATCTTCGACCTCCCCATATTTCTGTTCCAATCGGTGCAGAAAGCGACCATAGCACTTCCGATCCACCCGGTACAGAAGGGGTATGATCGGGGTGTGGAAGTCATGGGGAGGGTGCCGGTAGGACGGCCGCGCGGGTTCGACGCCGACGAGGCCCTGGAGCGGGCCATGCTGCTCTTCTGGGAGCACGGCTACGAGGGTGTCAGCCTGACCGACCTGACCAGCGCCATGGGCATCGCCAAGACGAGCATGTACGCGGCCTTCGGCAACAAGGAGGAGCTCTTCCGCAAAGCCCTGGAGCGGTACGCCGAAGGTCCGGCCGCCTACGCGGCCCGGGCACTGGAGGAACCGACCGCCCTGGAGGTGGCCACGGCCTTCCTCGCCGGCTCGGTCAGGGCGTCCACCCGGCCTGGCTGTCCCGCAGGCTGCCTGGGTGTGCAGGGCTCGCTGGTCGCCGGCGACGCCGGACGTACGACCCGGGATGCCCTGTCCGCCTGGCGCGACGAGGGCCGTGCACACCTGCGCGACCGGTTCCAGCGCGCCGTCGACGAAGGCGACCTGCCCGCCGGCGCCGATCCGGCGCTGCTCGCCCGCTACATCATGACCTTGGCGAACGGCATCGCCGTCCAGGCCGCCGGCGGCGCCGGCCGCGACGAACTCCAGCAGGTCGCTGACGCAGCCCTACGAAGCTGGCCGCCTACCTGACCACCGCCGCCCTCACGGATAGCGACGCACCCACTCACTCCCAGGTCGCCAACCACGAAAAGTCACCCCCCGACGACTCATGCCGGCCCTTGAAGCGGCTTCCGGCCGACCACCGAAGTGGCACTCGTTCTCACGAACATTCGCGCCGACTTGACCGAGTCGGCGCGAATGGTGCCGGGTGTCGCGAACATCCGGCTTCCCTTCTCGCGAACGACACCACCCGATCAAGTGCCCTGTGTCAACGAAGGTTGAGCGTGTGCCATCGAACTTCGATCGGCATCAGCCCAGCTCACAGGTATGCGACTGTTGCGCCCAATCGCCCAACCCTTGGTGGCACGCTTGGGCGTGGTTCGCTGACACGGGCCCTCAAGCCCCGAGATCGTCCTCCCGACGATCCACCGGCGGCCGAGCACCATGGCTGGGCCCCGACCGGAGCTGCTCGGCCCGCCCCGCTCGGCCCGGTCCTGGGCTTGCCTCATCATCAGTTCCGCTTCGGCCCCAGTCCCAGCTCGGCATGGTCCCGGTTTGCCTCAGCTCAGTCCCGGCTCGGCTCCATACGCGGCCCGGGCTGTGTCGCGCGATCGTACCCCTGTCGGTGTCGGGTGACGGGAGCGGTTGTCATCCTGGCCAGCGCACCTCCGTGGCCGGTTGGTAGCGGCAGGTGGCTCCGGTGGAGAGTGAGGTGCGCAGGTGGGCGGCCAGTTCGGGGTGGCGTTGGTCGAGTTGGCGCAGGGTGTTGCGGATGCGGTTGGTGACCGCCTTGCGGGCTCGTTCGGCCTCGTCGCCCAGGCGTCTCGGGCGGCCGGCCAGCCCGGCGGCGGTACGCAGCTCGTCGAGGAGGGCCTGGCGTTCGCTGTCCAGGGCGGCGGCGCGGTGGTCGTCGCCGAGCTCCACCGACCGGTCGATCTCCTCGTCGAGCAGCTCGAGTCGCCTCCGGTAGCGCGTTCTCGCCTCCTCGTCCAGGACGTCGTCGCCGCCCATGCTCCGCGCCGCGATCACCGCCTCGCCACCCGACGGGTTGAGCAGCTCCACGGCGGAGACGTCGGTTCCGGGACGATTCAGCAGGATGCGCAGGTCGGCCAAGCCCTTTGAGTCGGGCAGGTGTACGGTCCTGCCGGCGAAGGTCAGGGTCCAGACCTCGCCGTCGAAGCGGAAGTCGTTGGCGCCCTGGCGTGGCAGGCGTACGCGCATGCCGAGGGCTACGGCCTCTCGCTCGACCTGTTCGATCAGCGTCGCGGCGTCGTCGCCCCTCGCCTGCAGCGCCTCCGCCAGGCGGGCGCGCGACTCGATCGACCAAGGGCGGGCGCCGAGGCGGTCGGCGGCTCGGTAGGCCGAGGTGAAGCCGTCGATCGCGGCGTCCCAGCGGCCCTGGGCCGCGTCGAGCACGGCCGCCCAGTGTGCGTACGGGCCCTCCACGGCGACCGTCGCCGTCACGCCCCACTGACCGATGAACGGTTCGATCGCGGCCCGCGCGTGCTCGCACAGGACGGGGTCCTTCGACAGGGCGGCGGCCTGCGCCTGGAACCTCAGCCACAGCGGTGCCATCCAGCGCAGGTACTGCTCACCGGCGGCCATGATCTCCGCCAGGCGCCGCATGGCGGCCTCGCCGCCGTCGCCTCGCTGCACTTGCGTCACGCCGTGGTACAGCGGGAAGTGCGGGCTGCCCGCCTGCTCCATTTCGGCCAGTACGTCGTCGGCCACGTCGAACCGGCCCCGGAGCAGGGCGGCCGACCAGCGTTGCATCCAGCGCAGTTCCCGCCTGCCGATGCCCGGCTGCTCGCCCAGGTGGTAGGCGGCGTCGATGTGGGCGCCGACCTCGTCGAAGCGGCCGGTGAGGGTGGCGAACATGGCCTTGAGCACCGTGGCCTCGTGCTGGAACAGCGCCAGCCCGGACCCCTCCGCGCGCGCGACGAAGGCGCGCTGCTCGGTCAGGGAACGTGGGTCGCCCAGCTCCAGCAGCGCGCCCACCCGCCAGGAACGGGCGGTCAGCTCGAGCTGCGGGTCTCGCGTCCGGCTCGCCACGGCGGACAACTCCTCGGTGATGGCCAGCCGCTCGGCCGTGGTGCCCGGTCCCCAGATGACGCCCAGCCTGGCGAGCAGGCTGAATCCGAGAGCCTCGTCGTCCTTGTCCCGCCTGGCCAGGTCGGCGGCGACCACGCTCAACTGCCGAGCAGCGACATCGAGCCGCTCCCCGGCGTCAGGCGGCCGAGTCTCCGCCGACGAATGCCAGTGCACGGCGTCGTCTGGTCCGGGCTCCGGCGACGCGGGCCGACTCGTGGCGTCGCGTGGTCGAGGTTCCGGTGACGGGTGCTGGTCCGCGGCTGGCTGAGGGTTCTCGGCCGGTTGGGTTGGCGTCAGGCGGGACAGGTGGTGGTGGGCCTCGTGGACGAAGTCGGTCCAGCGGCGCTGACCGGCGTAACAGAGCTCGTGCAGTTTGAGTGCCGTGATCGCCAACAGGTCAGGGGTGCCGAGTCGGCGGGTGATCGTGATGGCCGCCTCCAGCGTGCGCACGCCTGCGGCCGTGTCACCGGTGCGGTGCTGCGCCACGCCCAGGTCGAGCCCGAGCGTGACCCGGCGGCGCGGCTCTGACTCAGGTGTCAGCTCCAGCGCGCGGCGATAGTGCCCGACGGCCTCCTCATCCGCCAGCCGCGCCTCGGCGTCCTTGGCGGCGGCGAGGAGAAGGTCGGGGGCATCGGGTACGGCGGCCAGGTAGGCGTGGTGGGCGCGGATCGCGGGCAAGGCGTGCTCCAGGGCCCGGAGCGCGGCGGAATGCCGGGCGCGGGCTCCGGCTGGGTCGAGCTCGGCGTAGAGGGTCTCGCGCACCAGGTCATGGACGAAGGCATAGCGGTCGGAACCGAGCGAGGTGACCAGCTTGGCCGACACAGCCTGGTCAAGCGCCCTGAGCACCCGCACGTTCAAGGTGGTTGTGGCGGTTGCGGTGGAAGTGGCGGTGGCGGCCAGGGCCTGCCCGGGTGAACTCGAGCCGGGCAGCAGCGGCCCCGGCCCTTCGGTATCCGAAGAGCCGATGCCGTCTGGGGTCGAAGCCCAGACCGACGAGGCCGAAGCCCAGGCCAGCGAGGTGTCAGACAGCGCGGCGTCGGACAGCAGGGCGTCGGGCGGTGGGCTGAGGGCGGTGGCTGGGCCCTCGGTTGCGTGGACGGGGGCAGTTGCCGGGGAGTCGGTGGTGACAGTCTGGGCGGTGGTTGGAGAGTCGGTCGTGTGAGGGGAGGAGGTGACCGGGGAGTCGGTGGTGGCAGTGCGGGAGGTGGTCCGGGAGCCGGCGGTGTGGGAGGGGGCGGTGGTTGGGGGGTGGGTTGTGGAGGGGAGGGCGGTGGTCAGGGAGGTGGCGGTGAATTCGCGGCCCAGCACCGCCGCCATGCGCAGCACCTCCAGCACCTCGGCGGGCAGCCGTGACAACCGCCGCCGCACCGCTGCGCCCACGCCCGGTGGGATCGTGGCCAGAGGGCTGCCGCCCTGCCACAGCCGGGCGGTCTGCTCGACGAAGAAGGGGTTGCCGCCGGTTCGCTGGTGGATCTCGGAGATCAGGTCGTCGCCGGGCGGCACCCCCGTCGTACGCGCCACCAGTCGCCCCACTCCCTCGCGGTCGAGACCGGTCAGGGAGAGCGTCGTGGCCTTGGCCTCCAGAGGCAGGCTGAGCGGGCCGTCCACCTCGGCGTCGCGATAGGTGCCGAGCACCAGCAGCCGCTCGAACCAGGCGTGCCGGACGACGAACTCCAGCAGCCTCAGCGACGCCGCGTCGGCCCAGTGGAGGTCTTCGAGCACGACCACCACCGGCCGCTCCCGTGAGGCCTCCACCAACAGGCCCGTCACCGCGTCATAGAGCTGGAACGCCTCCCCGTCGGCCCCGGCCAGGGCCTGCGGGGTCGCGCCAGGGGCGAGCCGGCGCACCACCTGGACCCACGGCCAGTAGCCCGGCGCGCCCTCGCCCTCCCAGCAGGCGCCGCTGAGCAGCCGGGCGCCGCCGCGGACCGCCTCCTCCGCCGCGGTCGCCACCAGCGCGCTCTTGCCGATCCCCGCCTCGCCCGTCACGAGCACCAGCGCCCCATGGCTGCTCAGCGCACGCTCGACCGCGCCGCGCAGCAGGGCCGCGGGTCGTTCTCGTCCGATGAGCATCGCCATGCGGGAACCCTACGCGGCCGGTCCGACAGAATCGGACAGCCGGGTGTCCGCACGCACCGCGTCCGGGAGTCGGGCGGCTGGTGTCCGTACGCGCCGCCTCCGTACGTGAAAGTTTCAATGGGAACCCGCAGGTCGGTGAGAGCGGCTTCGGGTGTCGATTGACGGCCGCCCGCGCTCGTGCGATCAAAGCTTGAGCAGGGACGGCCGCGCCTCGAATTCGGCTGTCCTCCCAACAAACCCGCGTCCGGGGCGCGTTTCCGACCATTGGGAAAGCGCTTACCGGAAGCACGATCGAGGGGCGATCTTGAGCAGGGAACATCTCCGATCCCGTTGGACGCGGCTGATCGCGACCGTGGCCGCGGCCGTCATGGCCGTGGCAGGCGCCGCCGTCGTGACACCGTCCGCGGCGCAGGCGGCCAGCGTCGACACCAGCGCCTGGTACGTGCTCGTCAACCGCCACAGCGGCAAGGCGCTCGACCTGTACAACCTCGCCACCACCGACGCCGCGCCGATCGTGCAGTGGAGCCGCAACGACGGAAACTGGCAGCAGTGGCAGTTCGTCAGCTCCGGCGACGGCTACTACCGGCTCAAGTCGCGCCACAGCGGCAAGGTGCTGGACATCTACGAGTGGTCCACGGCGGGCGGCGCGCAGGTCGTCCAGTGGAGCGATCTGAACGGCGCCAACCAGCAGTTCCGGCTGGCCGACTCCGACGGCGGCCACGTACGGCTGATCAACCGCAACAGCGGCAAGGCCCTGGAGGCGTGGGAGTGGTCCACCTCCGACGGTGCCCGCATCTCGCAATGGGACGACCTCAACGGCGCCAACCAGCAGTGGCAGCTCGTCAAGATGGGAAGCGGCGGCGGTGGAGGCGGTGACGGCAGCGGCGCGTGGCCGTCGGACACCGGCAGCGTGCACCAGACGACGACCCGCAACGCCGGCACGTTCTTCGACGGCGGTATGAAGCGCTACTACGGCATCGGCGACGGCGGCCAGGGCGAGAGCCAGGACCCGATGTTCGTCGTGGCCAACGGCGGCACGATCCAGAACGTCATCATCGACGCCCCGGCCGGCGACGGCATCCACTGCGAGGGCTCCTGCACGATCCGCAACGTCTGGTGGAACGACGTCGGCGAGGACGCGGCCACCTTCATGTCGTCCAGTTCGTCGGCCACGTATCTGGTGGACGGCGGCGGCGCCAAGTCGGGCTCGGACAAGGTGTTCCAGCACAACGGCGCCGGCACGGTGACCATCAAGAACTTCCAGGTCCACAGCTCGGGCAAGCTCTACCGGGCGTGCGGCAACTGCTCCAGCTCCTACCGGCGGAACGTGGTCATGGACGGCGTCACCGCCCGCAGCACCAAGGTCCTGGCCGGCATCAACACGAACTGGGGCGACACCGCCCGGTTCAGCCGGATCACGGTGTACGGCAGCGCCACCATCTGTGAGAAGTACCGGGGCGTGCCCAAGGGCAGCGAGCCGGAGAAGATCGGCTCCGGCGCCGACGGCGTGAACTGCCTCTACTCCTCGTCCGACATCACCATCCGCTGACCGAGGACCGGGCCTTGAGGGAGCGCGCCCTTCCTCAAGGCCCCTTCACGCGGCAGGTCCCCTTTACGCGGCGGGCCCAGCTCGGCCCCAGCCCGCGGATCATCGACGACGTTGTGTGGGCCAAGCTCATGGCCGCCGGACTGACCCTGAACACCGAGGACATCACGCCGTACGGCGGGCCGACTCCTACCCGATCGAGATGCTGCGCGCCCTGGTCGGAGAGTGGCTGTTCGGCGGCTGTCGCATCGATGCGATCCGTCGACTCGAACTCGACTGCATCATCCGGGATGAAGGCCAAGCCCAGCAGACCGGCGAGAGGCATCCGATCTGCCTGTTATGCCTCCCGGCCTTCATCCAGCTCACCGTTCTGCGAGATGGCTTCAGCATGAGCGACCAGGTCACCCGCCCCCCACGCGCCAGGCCGGGGACCTCAACTATCACTGAGGACAACTGTTGCTGGCAGCAAAAGGCCTTGTGCAGGAATGTCTTCTCAGCGGGGGTTCATGATCTCGGTGATCCGGAGGAACCCGTCGGTGCCGTGGCCCCGCTCGATGGCGCGGCGCGCAAAACCTTCAGCCGCACGCATCACGCCCGCGTCGATGCCGTGGGACTCGGAGGTGTGGACGATATGGGCCATGGATGACACCGCCGAGGTGATCGGGTTGCCCTCGCCGGAGAACCGCCCGCTGTCCACGTCTTCCGCAGCCTGCTCGAAGAACGACGGAAAGAGCGCACCGATGCCCTTGGCGAACGGCGCCAGCTCCCGTGCGCTGACGCCCTCGGCCCGGGCCACCGCCAGCGCGTGCGCATAACCAGTCATCGCGGTCCAGAAGATGTCGAGCAAGGCGATGTCGTACGAAGCCGCCCGGCCGATGTCTTCACCGAGGTGGGTATGGGTGCCACCCAGGACGTCCAGCACTGGCTGGTGCTCGCGGTAGAGCTTCTCAGGGCCGCTGTGGAGGAACACCCCGGCCGGTGTTCCGATGGTCGTGATCGGCGTCATGATCGCACCGTCCAGGTACCCGATACCGTGCTCAGCCGCCCAGGTCGCGGCGTCACGGGCCCGGTCCGGGGTGTCGGCGGGCAGGTTCACGACCGTGCGCCCCTTGAGCGCGTCGGTGACCACGCCACGCCGCACAATGGCGTCGACCGCGTCGTAGTTCACCACCCGAAGCCAGGAGCGGAGTCACCTGGTCGGCCGGGACCAGACGTTACGACGGGCCACCGCCCTTCCAAGCCGCTTGCTTCCGGCCTGCCGCCGAAATAGAGCCGGTCGTCCACCCAGACGCCGTCCACGGGGACGACGTGCGGGCGGCCGTCGGCGCGTACGGTGGCCGGCCGGTGGCCGTGCGCGGCCGCCGGCTTGTCGCGCACGTCCGCCCAGGCCGGCGTGGCGGTCTGCGGCCGGTGCGTTCTCGCGGCTCACGGGGGATGCACTTCCACGCCCAGTGGCGCCGCGAGCGCCCGACGGACGGGGCCGGGCAGGGTACGCAGTCCAACCGCGAATTCCAGGTCGAGGGGATCAACGACACCGGCGACGGCAACTACGTCATCCTCGGCGCCGAGGGCCGGGGCCACTATGTGGGCTGCGTGCTCAACATCCGCAACCTGCGCGAGACCAGCGACTGGAACTGGTACGGCGAGGGCGACGACATGATCTTCATCGACGGCGAGCCCTTCCCGCCCTCCCTGCACGGCACCGGCACCGAGGACTACTTCAACACCGCCTGGTGCCCGACCCAGACCTACCACGCGCCGTACCACGGCATCACCATGCCCGGCGGCGACAACTGGAGCGGCGAGATCTCCCTCTACCGCTTCCACATCGAGGACCCCATCACCTTCACCGAGTCGATCCGGGTGACGATCGAGCACGGCCACGCCAACAAGCGCTCGGACGACTTCTCGTCGGTGGCGTACTGGTACCAGACCCTGCCGCACCGCCCGTTCGGGCTGGCGCCGGTGGCGGACCGGCTGCCTTTCCCAGGGGTCGCGCGGGCCGGGTAGGGGCGCGACGCCCGCCGTTGCGGCTTTCGGCGGGCGTCGCGCCGTGGCGGTCAGCCGGGGACGGTCCCCGGTCTGATCACGTGCGGGCCGTCAGTGGGCGGTGGCCGCGCACGTGGCGGACTGGGCCGAGCCCACGGGAACCTGCACGCCGAGGACGTTCGCCGTCGGGTTGGGGACGCAGACCGGAAGCTTGGCGGTGAGGTTGTCGGCCACGCTCACGTTGCCTTCCGTGCTGCCCGGGCTGGCCGCAGCCGGCATGGCGAGCGCGGAGAGCGCCAGCGCGCCGGCGAGTGCGACGGTCGTGATTCGGGTGGAGTAGTGCATCGGGACTGCCCTTCTGGTTGCGGAGGGGGCCAATGGGTTCCCTGGGTTGGTTGCCGCCCACGACAACTACGCAACGTAACCAAGAGTTACGGTGCGCTGTCAGTCTCGCAAGGCCCACCTGTCCCGACCCCGGGACCGCACCGTTGCGATTCTGTGCGGCGAGGCGCCGTCCACGCTCCGGGGGCCGCGATCAAGCGGGCGGCGAAATCGATTTCTCACCCGTGCGGGCGGCATCGCGCGGCGGTCAGCGGATGCTGCTCTGGCGGGGGCGCAGCTCGGCGGGCAGGACGACGGTGGCCGGTTGGGCGGCCGGGGTGGAGATGCGGTCCACCAGGAGGCGCGCCGCCATGCGGCCCAGTTCGTACGTCGGCTGCGCGACCGTCGTGAGCGACGGGCGGACGAGGTCGGCCCACGGGATCTCGTCGAAGCCCACCAGCCCCATCTCCCCGGGCACCGCCACCCCCCGCTCGGCCAGGCACCGCAGCGCCCCCACCGTCATGAGGTTGTTGGCCACGAAGACCGCGTCAGGACGCTTTGGAGAGGCCAGGAGGGCGGACATGGCGTCGTGGCCGCCCTGCTCGCGGAAGTCCGTCCGCACCACCACGGGCTCGCCGGCGAACGCACTGGTGTAGCCGCGCAGTCGCAGGTCGGCGGTGCTCACACCCTCGGGCCCCGTGATGCACGCGATCCGCTCGAACCCGGCCTCGGCCAGGTGGAGGGTGGCCTTGCGGGCGCCCGCCTCGTTGTCCACCACGACCGTGTCCACCTCGCCGCGCGGCAGCTCGCGGTCGATCGCGACGACCGGGACGGGCGAGCCGAGCAGGCTCTTGGCCGCCTTGACGCTCCCCGAGGAGGCGATGATCACCCCGGCCATCTGCTCGCTCAGCGCCGCCGCGACGTAGGTCTCCTCCTTGGCCGGGTTCTCGTCGCTGTTGCACAGCACGACCGAGTAGCCGGCCTGCTGGGCGACGTCCTCGATGCCGCGGACCATGGAGGTGAAGAACGGGTTGCCGATGTCGGAGATGATCACGGCCCAGAGCGTCGTACGGCTGCGCCGCAGGTTGCGGGCCACCGCGTTGGGCCGGTAGCCCAGCTCGCGCACGGCCGTGAGCACGCGGGCCACCATGGCCGGATCGACCGTCCGCGCGCCGTTGAGCACGCGCGAGACGGTGGCCGCGGAGACGCCCGCCTCGCGGGCGACATCGTAGATGGTGGGCATCGCACCAACTTTCTACCATCGCCGGGTCCCGACCCGCCCGGGACCCGGCCGCCGGGCCGTCCGCCCTCGTTTCAGGAATCGCTTTCTCGCCAGGATCGGTATCTCATCCTTCAGAAATCCTTGAAGTATGCCCATCTGCCTGGGCAATCGCTCGATCCCGCCAAGACCGGCCGGCCTTGGCGGGGCAATCGATTCCGCAGGGGGAGGAGGCGGGACAGGGCCGCCGCTACACGGACCCCGTCCCGCGGGAGCGCCCCGCTAGTGCCGGCGGATCAGCTCCGCCCACGACATCGGCGGGTTGATGCTGATCCGGAAGGCCGCCCGCTGCAGCGCCTCGCGCAGCAGGGGGCTCATCTGCGGGAAGCGGTCCAGCATCAGGTCGATGTTGTCGAGGTCGGACTTCCTGTGGGCGTCGAGGGTGTCCGTGGCCAGCGCCTCGAAGAAGATGAGGAGGTCGCGGGGCAGGACGCCGTTCTCGAAGAGGACGGCGGAGTCCTTCAGCGTGTGGATGAGCAGCGGGGTGTGCTTGGCGGCGGCGGCCATCTCCAGCATCTTGGCCTTCGTGACGACCTTCGCCGCCGTCTCCTCGTCGTAGTCGGCGAAGAGCAGCGGGTCGAGTGCGAGCTCCTTGGCGAGGGGGTTCAGCGCGGCCTTCGCCGGGCGTGTCCTGGTGCCCTTCGCCTCTTTGTCGACCTCGGCCATCTTCGCCTGTACGTCGTGGATGCGCTTGAGGTCGGCGCCCTCGAGGATCTTCCCCTTCTCGACGAAGCGGACGGTGCCCTGCAGGCGCGGCCAGTTCTCCTCGCGCAGGATCTCGCGCAGCTCCGCCAGCGTGATCACCTCGTTGAACACGCCCCCTTCCAGGCCCTGGGCCTTGCGCTCCATGGTCGTGTTGATGAGCTGGGTCTTGAACTTCTTGTAGTTCGCGACGTCGTCGAGGTTGATCCCGTCCAGGCAGTAGTAGACCGGCTCCCCCCGCCTCTTCGCCCACCACAGCCCGGCCTTGCAGGCCAGGGCCCCCATGGCCTTGCCGGCGTCCTTGCCGGTCAGTTCGGCGACCGCCATCTTGGCCTCGGGGTCGCCGCGCGACAGGTATTCCAGGAACGACGTGGCCTGCTGCTCGAACGCCCTGATGTACGCCTTCTCCTCCAGCCCGTCGTAGTTCATCTCCGAGCCCTCGACGCGCTTTCCCTGCCGCTTGGCCTCGAACGCGTCCTTCGCGGCCTGGACACCCGTCTCCACGAGGCCCGGGATGGTGGAGGAGGGCTTCTTGAGGAGGTCGGGGTAGGTCGTGGGCGTGACGGCTCCCTGGATCACGTCCCACAGGTCCATCATCCGCAGCACGCGCTGCCCGTTCTTGGTCTCCCTGGCGGCCTCGACGTAGGGCATCCGGACGTCCTCGAAGCCCCAGAACGTGCCGGGCTCCTTCAGGAACTCCGCGAGGGCCTGGGACTTCTTCACGTCCTCGTAGCTGGTCAGGAGCTGGGGCGGCGGGGTCCTGGCCGCCAGCGCGTCCAGGACCTGCCGCGCGCCTTTGAGCCGCTCCAGGTCCGGGTCCGAATCGGGGATCTTGCCCTCCTTCAGTAACTGGACGCGTTTGAGGTATTTGCACAGGACATGTTCGAGCGGCTGCACGTTCCCGCTCCACACGCCGTCCTGCTTCTTGTCGCCGCGACCGGTGTTCTTGGGCAGGGTGTGGAACTGCGTGGTGTCGAGGCCCGCCTTGATGAGGTCGCAGATCAGGCCGTAGTTCCCGGCGTTCCAGAGCCCGTTGAACGCCTGCGCCGCCAGGCCGCGGCTCCTGTCGTTCCACTCGGTGGTGACGTCGAGCACCCCTCTGGTCCACATCCAGTCGTGCAGCGTCCTGCCCACGCCGTCCGGGGAGCGGGCGGAGTCGTTGCCGACGTCGTCGGGCTCCGGGCGCCTGCGGGCCAGCCTGCTGGTCAGCAGCGCCGGCTGCAGCGTGCGCAGGTACGGCGTGAGCACCTTCAGCGCCCCGCCGAGATCCATCTTCTGCTCGTCCGCGGCGGCGAGGTACTGGATCACCACACCCGGGTCGCTCATCGCGAGGCCGCACAGCGCCTTCTCGTCCTGGAAGAGGCTGTTCAGCAGGTGGGTCTTGGCCTCCTTCTGCTCGCCCGGCGTGAGCGCGGTCCTGTTGACGTCGTTGAGGATCGCGCCGAGCTTGACCGGGTCGGCCTCCCGGACCAGGTCCGTGATCGCCTTCCTGTCGGACAGCAGCGCGCTGCGCCGCTCGAACTCCGGGTCCACCGCGCTCTGCTCCATCAGCAGGATCTCGTCCTGGACGCTGACGGCCTTCGCGTCGTCGGCGACGCCGACGGCCCGCTTCTTCTTCGTGAGCAGTTGCTGCGTGATGTCCTTGTTCCCGACCTTGATCGTCACCGGCTTCGTCTTGTACCTGTCCGGTATCGACCCCGACGGCGGCGGTGGCGGCGCGTTGCCGCCCGGGTCGGTCCCGCCCGGGCGCGGATGATGCTTCGACATCATGATCCTCCTCGATCGGCGCGCGTCACTGGACGCCCGCCTGGTACGTCAGCACCAGGCCGAGACCCCGTAGTGCGGACTTGTCCCCGTCCAGCGTGAGGACCAGGTCCCGGCCGGCGCTGAGACCGGGGGTCGGCACGTACGTGCCGTGGCGCAGCTCGGCGTTCCGGTCCCCGTTCAGCACGAAGCGGGCCGACCCGCCGGCCGTCTCGTAGGCGGGGAACACGCCGGCGATCTGGTGGCCGGTCATGCTGGGGAACATGTCCGGCGTGAGCGTCAGCACCAGCTCCCGGGCGTCGCCGCCGAGGAACTCCGCCCACTGCTCGGGGAAGTCGGCCGCGACCTCGAAGTAACGCCCGGCCTGGTACGGCCGCAGCATGCCCCTGACCGCCCCGGCGAACGTCTCCCCGCCCTGGCGGGCCGCGTACTTGACGGTGATCAGCACGTCCCGCAGCTCCTCGGGACGCTCGGCCGAGCGCCGCCCGGTGAGGTCGAGCCGCCACGTCGAGACCGCGCCCGTCCCCTCGAACGGCAGGTACCGGTCGTCGTCGAAGCGCGGCTCGAACACGCCGTGATCCTCGCCCGTCCCCTGCGACAGCGCGATCTGCTGACTGGCGCGCCAGTCGGAGCGCAGCGTGTCGGGCGCGGGGGCGGCCGGGTCCAGCAGGTGCTTGACCGCCCTCGGGTCGGGCGTGAGCACGGTCTTGTGCCCGACCTGGGTCAGCATCGCGCTGAGCCCGGGATGCCAGGACTCGCCGGCCACGAACCCGACGCTCACCGTCCTGATCTGCCGCCGGTAGTGCCCGGGGAAGTCGTGGTCGAACAGCGCCTCGGTCAGCGTGAACTCGCACGCTCCCGTGCTCTTCAGCCGCAGCAGCGCGACCGGGTCGAGCCGGGCCAGCGACACCTTCTTGACGATCTCCAGGCCGCGGTCGTCGGCGTCGGCCCACGCCTTGGCCAGCCGGTCGAGGTCCAGGGTGAGGCTCTCGCCCGACATCAGGCCGCCCCGCCGGCTCTCCCAGTAGACGGGCTGGATGTAGGAGGGCTCGGAGTCGGGCACGCCCCGCTCGAACCGGAAGGCCCGCTCGGCCGACCTGGCCAGCTCGTAGGCCAGGTCGTAGGTCTGGAAGTACATGGCCGACAGCCGGCCGGCCATCCACCCGTACAGCTCGGCGCAGACGAACCGGCCCTTCATGAACCGGTCGAGCGCCTCCCGGTGGGCGATCTCCTGGACCAGGACGTCCAGCTCGCGCTGCGCGATCGCGAGCTGGTACTCCGCCACGACGACCTGGTGGCCGGCCTGGACGAGGTCGTTGCGGGCGGTGGCGAGCTGGAAGGCCCAGTCCTCGGCCGTGCGCTCCTGCTCGGCGCGGATGCCGAGCAGCTCCCCGAGCATGCCGAGCCCTTCGCCCATCGACTCGGAGATCTCGCCGGTCTTGTCGAGCGCGTTGCCGGCCGCGTCACCGCCGTGCTTGATGCCCGTGATGAACAGACCGGCCAGGATCTGCGGCATGCCGTGCGCCACCGCGGCGGCGATCTTGAAGCCGCTGGCCACGAAGTGCGCGCTGGACGCCATCGCCATCATGGAGATCTGCGCCTCCTGCAGCGGTGTCAGGCCCTCCTCGATCAGCCGCTCGTAGTGCGAGATGCGCTCGGTCACCGCCTCGCGGCCGGCCTCCACCTCGCTCAGGGCCTCGGCCGCGGCCCGCACCTGCGCCTCCTTGATCGCGCGGGTCATGGCCAGGATCGTGGCCTCCTGCCGGGCCTGCAGCAGGTTGAGCTCGTCGGCGTCACGCCGCTCCAGCACGCCGACGAGGTCGCCGCCGAGCCCGCGCAGCCGGTCGGCCAGCTCCTGCGCCTTCCTGAGCACGAACGAGAAGCGGTGATGGGGGACGGGCACCTGCGCGCCCGCGGCGAACGCGCCGGGCTCGATCCCCGCGGCCACCGCCCGTACGAGCGCCATCGGGTCGATCGGTGGCTCGAACAGCGGCACCGGCCGGCTGACGCCCATGATGTCGAGCGACAGCCTGATCTTGCGCAGCCGGTCCTCGACGCGGTCCCAGTAGGCGGCGAACACGTCGTTGCCCGGCACGTAGAAGTACCGGTCGGCCACGCTGCCGTGGACGGCGCCCGGCCCGACCAGCAGCTCACCGCCGGCGGTCAGCACGTCGAGTTCGGCGGACATGCCCTCAGCGGTGACCGGCTTCGCCGGCTTGCCCGCGAGCAGCTCCGCGTACGTCTCGGTGTCCGGCAGCGCCCGCGGCGCCAGGTGCTCGGGCCGCTCGCCGAGCAGGTCGTAGGCGAAGATGTAGAGCATCCGGGCCTCGTCGATGCTCTCACCCGTGTACTGGCGGAACAGCAGGTCGCCCCAGTCGAGCAGGTTGTCGACGTAGGCCATGACCACCGCGCGCCGGTAGGCGGCCGGGCGGAGCTGGGCGATCGCGTGCGGGTCGAAGGGGTCGTCGCGGTAGGCATCGATCAGCCGGCCGGGGTCGCCGAGCAGGTCGTACTGGCGGCGCAGGCCGGTGATCAGGCCGGTGCGCTCGCGCAGCCCGTTCAGCGCCGAGCGGGCCTCGTCGGTGGCCACGCCGGTCACCGTCGCGAGGGCCCGCTCGAAGCCCTGGGCGGACGGGAGGCCCTTGAGGTCGTCCAGCTCGGCGTCCGACAGGGCGCGCCGCTGGAAGGCCGGGGCGAGCGCGGCCAGCGTGGCGAGCACCGGGTCGAGCACCCGCCGCAGCGCCGTGACGTCGGCCTTGTGCCGGGTCAGCTCGTCGAGGTCATGGGCGCAGGCGTCCGCCAGGGCCGCCACGTCGATGGCCAGGAACGGCAGGAAGCGCCAGTAGGCGCCCGGCTCGGTGGGGTCGAAGACGTACTCGTACCAGGTGCGGGCGTCCTCGAAGCGCTGGGCGCCGTTGAGCGCCTGCGCGATGAGCAGCGGGGCGTGGAAGAAGATCTCCCAGTAGTAGACGCTGTTGGCGCTCTGGAAGTCCAGGTGCGAGGCGACCGGCAGATGCTCGTCGGCCACCCGCCCACGCCGCACCTTGACGGTGGTCGGGCCGGAGACGTCGTGGCTGAAGGCGGGCAGCTCGTTGAACTCCTGGGTCTCGGGGGAGAGCAGCGCGCCCAGCCCGCCCGCCAGCAGGCGCTGGTTCAGCATGTACGCGGTGCTGGTCGTCAGCCGCACGATCTCCCGCGGCAGCGTGGCCAGCTCGTACGGCGCCGCCGCCGCCCGCGGATACGCCAGGTGGTGCTCACCGGTGAAGAAGGTCAGCCCCGCCTTGGCGTCCAGCACCCCGTCGAACCCCTTGGGCAGCCCCACCCAGTTGCCCTCGACCGCAGCGAACGACAGCCGGGCCCCGGGCTCCGTGTCCGGCGGCAGCACGGCGTAGGTGCCGCCGCTGAAGACGTAGCGGCGCTCCTGCCGGGTCAGCACGGCGTTGACGGGCTGGGGGAGCGGCTTGGGGTAGCCCGTGTCGACGAAGGCCGGGACGGCGTCGCCGGTCAGCGTGTACCGGACGTACTCGTCGTCCTTCGTCAGGTACAGGTGCTTGCCGACGACCCAGGCCGCGTCGACCGTCCACCAGCGCGTGCCGAGGTCGGTGCTCAGGAAGGAGTCGCCGTCCTTGAGGTAGCTCTTCTTGCCGTTGTCGAAGAAGTACGCGGAGCCCTCGAACGAGAAGGCGGCCCCCATCTCCGACCACTTGGGAAGCTGGTCGTTGTTCTCGGAGGAGATCGCGCGGGGGTAGCCCCTGTCGATGCTGCGGTAGGCGCCCTTGGTGTAGCGGACGTACTGCTCGCCCGCGAACAGGAACGTGTGCTCGCCCCGGACCAGGGCCGCGTCCACCCGGCCGTCGGCGAACGGGTTCTTCTCGCCCTTGTCGGGCAGCGCGAAGTGGTCGCCGACCGCCGCGAGCCGGCTGACCGCCCCCGTCCGGACCAGGACGGAGCCCTTGTGCTCCCGGGAGAAGAAGTACTCGGTGCCGTCGGGGCCGGTGAACGCGCAGTCCACCCGGCCCCACTGGGGCAGCTCATCGCGGTTGACGCGCAGGTCCTTGGGATAGCCGCGCCCCACCGGGCCGAACGGGGCGCCGGTGTAGCGGAAGTACTGGCTGCCGGAGAAGACGTAGGTGTGCTCGCCGCGGCGCAGCACCGCGTCCACGACGCCGGTCGAGATCAGGTTGTTGCCCTGCTCGCCCCAGGCGCCCGCCATCGGCTTGGCGTTGCCCGGCCGCTTGTTGTCGCGGCCCAGGACCGCGTACTTGTGCTCGGCGTTGTTGAAGAAGTACTGGGTGCCGTCCGGCAGCTCGAACGCGGCGTCGATGCCGCTCCACGACGGCAGCGCGGTGTTGCTCCGCAGCGTCTGCGGCCGGGGCGGCTCCTCCGGTGCGGGGCGCAGCGGCCGGCACAGGAAGCTGCCGCCCTTGTGGTCGATGCTCAGCCAGTGCAGGTCGTCGGAGGTCGTGGGCTGGTTGAAGCGCACGACGTCCGCGCCGGCGAGCGGCTCGTCGTCGGCCAGGATCTCCGCGGCCTCGCCCTCCCGGCCGGGCATCGGGCTCACCCCGGTGACCGCGACCGCGTACAGCTCGGGGGTGAGGGCGAAGGCCGTCTCGGTGCCGTCCGGCAGCACGCACGACACGATGATCGACTCGTGCTCCACGCCGGGGGGCTGACCGGGCAGCGGCCCCGACCTGACCGACAGCGGCACGCCTGGCAGCGGCCCGGTCCGCACCGGGCTCGCGCCGAGGACCTGGGCCGGGACCCACTCCCCGGTGAGGTTCTGGAAGGAGTAGTAGATCTTGAGGACGTGCTGCTCCGCCTCGGGTGCCTCGATCTCCCGTTTGGTGCCCTCCTCGCGGACCTCGATCGTCTTGCCGGGCGCGGGCGGCACCCCCTCGCTCGCCGTCCAGAACACGAAGATCCGGTCGAAGGCGTGGAGGGGGTAGACCTTCTCCGCGTCGATCTGCACGTCCACCTTCCGCCACGGCCCCCAAGTGGTGGACAGCCGCTGACCGTCCCGGAACTCCGCGCGCCGGTGGTAGAGCCGGCGCGGCTCGGTCCTGGTACGGCCGAACAGGACGAGGCTGCGCGTGCCCTTGGGCGCGCCGGGGGCCACGTACACGTAGCCGCCGGCGATCGCCAGCCGCGAGACCTCGGTGTACTCGTCCAGGTAGCGCTTGTACGCCCGCTGCACCGCCGCCGCCGTGATCTCGCCCTGGAGCAGGTCGTTCTCCATGTCCTCGAACGCCGGCGTCTTCGTGTCGCGCAGCTCCGGCCGGACGTAGTTCTCCGGGTAGAGGAAGACCTTCCTGTTGGCCTCCCAGACCCGGTAGTTGCGCATCCACCCCCACCACGTCTTCAGCCGCGCCCTGACCAGAGCCTCCTTCTCGCCCTCCGGCACGGCGATCCGCTCCAGGTCGAGGAAGTAGCGGTGCAGGTAGAGCTGCGTGGCCGCGATGGCCTCGCGCACCGGCGAGGTCATGCCGCGGCTGCCCATGTCCACGTCGATGAGCAGCCGCTCGAACAGCTCGCGCGAGGTGCCCGGCGAGCCGCTCGCGAGCACCGCGGAGACCAGCGCGTCCCGGCGGCGCAGGTTGTCCTCGTCGAGCAGCGTGCGGGCCAGCACGGGCCAGCCCTCGGGGCCGGCGCGGCGCGCCAGCAGGCCCGTCAGGACGGTGTCGGCCTCGGCCAGCGCGGCCGCCCGCGCCCGCCCCTGGAGGTCACCCGCGTACAGCCGCCGCCACACGTCCGTGTAGAGCGCCGACGGCCCGGTGCCCGCCAGGCGGGCGGCGGCGAACACCTCGGCCGCCCGCAGCAGGAACTCGATCTCGAACCGGTCCTCGAGCTGGGGCGCGTCCGCCAGGAAGCCGCCGTTGCGCTTGAGCCACCTCAGCTCCTCGGCGTCCCACCCGAACAGGTCGGCCAGGTGGCGGTAGGGGTCCTCGACCACGGCGGGGCCCGCCGTCAGGAACGCCGCCAGGCCGCCCGGCCCCTGCGGGCCCGTCCTGGCCAGCTCGGCGAAGCGGGCGATCACGTGGACGTCGTTCAGCCGGTAGTCGGCGGCCTCCGCCCAGCGCCGCCGGAACGGCTGCGGATAGGTGCGGTCGACGGTGTCGAGGTCGCCGGAGTAGCGGACGTACTGGCCGCCCTTGGCCAGGTACGTCCGGCCGCGGAAGGTGAAGGCGCCGTCGATCGACTCCTCGAAGGCGGCCGGCAGGTCGCCCCAGTCGTCCTTGACGGTGCGCGGGTAGCCCTGCTCGGCGTGCTCCAGCTCCGACGGCCGGTAGCGGACGTACTGGCCGCGGCGGAAGACGTACAGCTCGCCGCCCGGGCCGGTGAACGCGGCGTCCACCGTCTGCGGCCCGTCCGCCCCGAACTCGTTGCGCACCCTGCCCCACGTGCCGGCGATCCGCCCTGTCTCCGGGCCGCGCAGGTAGTCGCCGTCCTTGAACAGGTACGTGCGGCCGTCGGCACCCCGGAAGGCCGCGTCGATCCCGTCGCGGAACGCCTCGGGCAGCTCCGCGAGGCCCTGCTCCGCCAGGCCCAGCTCGGCGGCCAGTGAGCCTTCGATGGTGCGCGGGTAGCCGTCGTCGGCGTAGGGCTGGTCGGCGTGGGTGTAGCGCACGTAC
The DNA here is from genome assembly GCF_040654715.1 of Nonomuraea sp. NPDC050643. Taxonomy (NCBI): domain Bacteria; kingdom Bacillati; phylum Actinomycetota; class Actinomycetes; order Streptosporangiales; family Streptosporangiaceae; genus Nonomuraea; species Nonomuraea sp. NPDC050643. Next base: position 57,310 of record NZ_JBFAIM010000063.1, read on the forward strand.
TGGTCGCCGGAGAACAGGAACGCGCCCGACTCGGTGACCAGCGCGGCGTCCACCTTGCGCCGCTCGGCGACGGCGTTGCGGATGCGGCCGAGCACGCCCAGGTCGTAGGTGGCCGTGGCCGAGCGCGACACGACGTGGCAGGAGCGGCCGACGAACAGGTGCACGGTGCGGTCGCCGCCCACGACGGCGTCCACCGCCCGGCCGTCCCCGGCCTTGAGCCGGTCGGCCACCGCGTCGTCGAACGACTCCGGCAGGTTCGCGAACGGCTCCTCCAGGCGCAGGTTGCCCAGGATCGGGCGCGGATAGCCGGGGTCGGTGTAGCGGTAGCCCGCCCCCGCCGAGTAGCGGGCGTAGCGGTCGCGGGAGAACAGGTACGTCGCCCCCCGGTGCACGAACGCGGCGTCCACCCGCCCGGTGCCGTCGCCGGTGGCGAAGGAGCCGGGCGTCGTGCCCCACCGGTCCCTGATCGGGGTCGCCGGGGCGAAGGCGCCGTGCGCGTACCGGGTGTGGGTGTGCTCGAAGAAGAAGTACGTCGCCCCGTCGGCCCCGGTGAACGCCGCCTTGACGCGCTCGCCACGCGGCAGATCGAGCCCCGGCCAGACCCGCTCGACCGGCCGCGGATAGGACCACGTGCCCGCCGCCGGTTCGTGCTGCAGCACCCGGTCGCCGCGCAGCAGCAGCATGGTCTCGCCCTCGAACAGCACCGCCTCCGGCACCGTGAACCCCTCGGCCCGGTACGCCTCGGGCACACCCCAGAACGACGCGTCCACGGCCTGCGGATAGCCGGGATCGGGCTGGTCGTAGTCGTCGCCGGAGTACACCAGGTGCCGCATGGCGCCGTCCGGGCCGGGCGGCTCGAACAGGTACGTCCGGCCCGCGTGCGCGTACGCGAGCGCCACCGAGGTCAGGCCGCCCCAGTGCGCGGCGATCGGGCGGGGGTCGCCGTCGCTCTCGTCGTAGTCCCGGCCCGAGTAGACGAGGAACTGGTCGCCGCTGAACACGTACGTCCGGCCGTCCACGCCCACGAACGCGGCGTCGACGGTGTTGCCGTGGTAGACGTTGTTGCGCACCCGGCCCCACTCCTGCGCCAGCGGGTAGGACCGGTTCAGCCGCACGTTGAAGCACGACGGCCCCTTGAACAGGTACGTGTTGCCGTCGGAGCCGTTCAGGACGGCGTCGAGGCCGTGGCGGAACCCCTCCGGCACGCTCCTGAGCGTCCGCGGCCGTACGGGTACCGTCTCCGGGGCGAGCCCTTCGATCGCGGCGCGCCGGTGCCACCCGTCCGGGCCCTCCGTCAGCAGGGCGCCGTCCTCGACGAAGGCGCACGTGAGGCCGGGGTCGCCGTAGCGCCGGTACGGCTCCGCCGACACGACGTGCAGCTCCCGCCCCCGCGCCAGGTAGACGTTGCGCCGGTCCGCGAACGCCGCGTCGATGCCGTCGGCCAGGCTCGCGGCCAGGTCCGGGGTCAGGTTCTCGAACCCCGGCTCCTGGGCCAGCGCGGACAGCAGGCGCGGGTACCCGTCCTCGACCGTGCCGCGGCCCTCGTAGCGCACGAATTGGTTCCCCGAGAACAGGTATGTGGACGCGCCCAGGACGAGGGCCGCGTCCACCCGGCCGGTCCTGGCGATGTTGTTGGCCACGTTCCCCCAGAACGGGGAGATCTCCGCCGGGTAGCGGTCGTCGACACGGGTGTAGTCGTCGCCCGAGTACCGCACGTAGCGGTCGCCGGAGAAGACGTACGTCTTGCCGTCCTTGCCGACGAAGGCCGCGTCCACCTTCGCGAACGGGATGCTGTCCCAGTGCTCGGCCAGCGAGCGCACCTCCGACCACCAGCGCCGCCGGGCGTCGAACACCACGAAGTGCGCGCCGGAGAACAGGTGGATCCGCTCGTCCCGGCCGGTGAACACGGCGTCGATGCGCGCCAGCGCCGGATCCTGGGCCAGCGCGGCCGGCAGGTTCCACCAGTTGTCGGCCAGCGGCCTCGGGTAGCCGGGGTCGGGCGTGGTGTAGTCCCTGGTGGAGTAGCGGACGTAGAAGCCGTTCCCGCCCGCGTCGGTCACCTCGGCCTCGAACCGGTCGTCCAGGCGCGTGACCGTCAGCGTGATGCCGCGCTCGGCGGCCAGCCGCCAGGTGACCGATCCCGTGCGCTCGACGGTGGCCTCCTGCGGGAAGGAGACGCCGTGCTCGAGGAAGCGGCGGCGCAGCGCCGCCGTCAGCCGGCCGGCGCCGATCTCGTCCGCCTGCTCCAGCGGCAGGTCGAACAGCCGCCCCGGCGTCCCGAACAGGTACGTCTTGCGATCCAGGACGAACGACGCCTCCACCCGGCGCAGCCCGCCCCAGTCGCCCGCGATCGCGCGCGGGTGGCCGGAGTCGGCGGCCGAGTAGTCCGTCCCCGAGTACCGCAGGTAGCGGGCGCCGCTGAACAGGTACGTCCGCCCGTCCAGCCCCACGAGCACGGAGTCCACCGCGCCGTCCTTCAGCACGGGATCCAGCAGCCCCCACCGCTGCGCGGTCGGCACCACGGTCCGGCCGCCGGGCGTGAGCGGGATCGGCGTGCCGTCGCGCGTCACGGCCGTCGTCCTGCCGTCCTTGAACAGGTGGATCCGGCCGTCCTGATCGGCGAACGCCGCCTCCAGCCCGCCGCCGAACTCGGCGGGCACGTTCGGCAGGTGCGCCTCGATCCGCCGGGGGTGGCCGTCGCCGGCGCGCAGGCCGTCGTTCTCGACGTTGTCGGTGTGGCGGACGACCTGGTCGCCGGAGAACAGGTAGAGGGCGGGGCCGTCCACGTACGCGGCGTCCAGCCGGCCCGTCTCGGCCAGCGTGTTGCGGATCCTGCCCCACACCTCGGTGATCGGCCGCTCGGCCGCGTCCGTGGCGAAGCACCGGTCGCCGGTGAACAGGTGGATCCGCCCGCCCGACGGCCGCCGGTCGCGCACGTCCTGGAAGCAGGCGTCGACGGACTTCCGGAACGCCGGCGGCAGCGGGGTGGTGTGCCCCTCGCCGTCCCACCATTCGTCCACGCCGCGCGGGTAGCCCTCGTCCACCGCCGTGTAGTCGGGGCCGGAGTAGCGGACGTACTGGTCACCGCAGAACAGGTACGTCCTGCCGTTCTCGTCGGCGTACGCGCTGTCGATCCGCTCGGCGGTGGCGAAGTTGTTCCTGACCCGCCCCCAGACCTGCTCCTTGGGCGCCCACCGGGTGCCGCCGGGCCGCCGGACGAAGGCGTGCGAGGCGCCCGCGGCGTCCCTGCCGATGATCCACTCCGTGCCGGAGGCGTCGGTGAAGGCGGCGTCCACGCCGGTCAGCCCGGCGAACGAGGGCGACATCTCGGCCAGCGCGGTCGGCTGGTCCTCGGTGAGCGCGTACGTGGCCGCCGAGTAGATCCAGCAGCGCGGCCCCTCGAACAGGTACACGAGCCCGTCCGCCCCCTCCAGCAGGGCGTCGAAGGACTCGACCCGCGGCGGCAGGGACAGCGGCTCCGGGAACTTGCCCGCCAGGTCCTGGTCGCGGAAGGCGACGCCGATCTCCTCGGCGTCCAGCCCCAGCTTGGCGGCCAGCCGGGCGAACCCGTGCATCCGGCGGTAGGTCAGGCGCAGGCCCGGGTCGGCGGGCACGGCCGTGATGTCGTCGGGGGAGCCGGCCGCGTCCTCCGCCGCGAGCGCCGGCGCGACGACGGCCTCCAGCGCCTGCGTCAGGCTCCCCGCGACCGCGGGGACGATGGCCTCCACGCTCGCCGCCGGCGCGCCGAGCGCGTCCTGCAGCACGGTGAGCAGCGTGGCGTGCTGCGCCTGCGCCCGCACGGTGAGCGTGCCGGTGATCTCCGCGATGCCGGCGATCAGCTCGAGCGCGGCCGAGTGCAGCAGGAGGAAGACGTCCCTGGCGTAGTCCTGCAGGACGGGCAGCGTGAACAGGGCCGCGTTGCGGGGGTCGGCGAAATGGCCGAGGCGGGCGTGGGGCACGGCGAGCCCCGGGCCGAGGTGCCCGTCCCCGATGAGGACGGACACCAGCCCCGCGCCCTCCTCCTCGGTGAAGCCCAGCTCGGCGACGGCCGCCAGGTCGAGCTGGTAGGGCTGCTGCTCGCGCAGGATGGCGGCGACCCGCGCGAAGACGATCGCCTGCTCGCCGGACGTGAACGCGGTCCCGAGGTCCACCTGGCCGTCCGTGCCGGCGAACTGGGGCCTGACGTCCTCGCGCAGCCGGCCCCGCTCCGTGTACGGGCCCTCGAGGTGGTCGATCACCCGCTGCGCCATCGCCTGGTCGGCGACCTGGCGGAAGTCGCCGGGGGTGAACGTGTACAACTCGTCCCTGAACGCGCTGATCTGCGTCTTCATCGCGTCGAGCACGGCGGCCTTGTGCGCGTGGAAGGCGGGGGCCAGCGCGAGGTCGGTGGCCTGCAGCAGCGCGCTCTTGTCGGTGTAGCGGCCCTGCTCGTCGACGTGGCCGTTGAAGCGCAGGCTGTCGATCAGCTCGGCGACGGCCGCCTCGCTGAGAGGCAGGTCCGCGAAGAGGTCGGGGGCGAGCGTCAACCGGCCGGTGTGGAACCGCTCGGCGCGCTCGCGCAGCACCGCCAGCACGGGGGCGGCCACGTACGCGAGGTCGGCGTTGACCTCGAACGCCTGGTCGGTGAGCAGATCGGGGCGCAGGACCACGCCGGTGGCGTCGATGTAGCCGTGGAAGACGAAGTTGTCGTACAGCTCGGCCCGCTCGTCCTCGCTCAGCGCCTCCAAGGCGGCCAGGTCGGAGGGGAAGAGCGAGGCGGGCTCCTCGCCGGTGCCGGTCACGCCGCCGATCAGGTCGAGCAGCGTCTCGCGGTGGGCGCCGTAGTCGCGCCAGAGCCTGAGGTCCCGCGGGGACGGCGGCAGCGAGGCCGGGTCGAGCGTGCCCTCCGCGCCGAGGTGGCCGCCCAGCACGAGTCCGGTGTAGATCTTGCCGCTGAGCCGGTCTTCGAGGCCCAGACCCAGGAAGTCGCCTCGGGAGAGCACGGCCAGGTCGGTGAGCGCGGCGTACGCGGCGGCCTCGTACCCGCCGGGGCCGTGGCGCAGCAGCCGGTGATCGCGGGGCGAGACGACGCCGCGCGTGGTCAGCACCTCGTGCAGGACCCGGGAGGCCCGGTCGCTGAACCGGTCGGAGACGAACATGCCGGGGTCGGCCGCCACCTGGGCGAACTCGCCGCACACCGTCCGCACGAACGTGACGTCCGGCCGCTCCGGTAGGGGGCCGCCGAGCATCTCCAGCAGCTCCGCGCCGCTCGTCCCGGCGGCCTGCGTCCACCGCACGACCGCGAGCAGCGTCTGCGCCAGCCACAGATCGCCCGTCTCGAGCAGCCGGTAGCAGTCGGCGCTCCGGTCGCCGTCCTGCTCGCCGTCCTGATCGCCTTGATCGCCTTGGGCGTCGAGCAGGATGCGGAAGGTCGTGTGCCGGCGCAGCGCGGAGTCGCTCTCCACGGCCTCCAGCACGTCGAACAGCTCGCCCGCCGACACGCCGAGCGCCCGGGCGAGCCGGGCGACGCGGTGCAGCAGGGAGAGGGCGGGCAGCCCGAACTCGGGCCGGTCGAAGGGGCCGGGCTCCAGGGCCGTGGAGCGGCGGCGGCGGAACCGGCCGACGGTCTCGGCGAGGTCGCCCTCCGGCATCGCCAGGCAGCGCGCCACCCGGGCGCGGAACTCGGCGTTGTGCGGCGCGAGCAGGTCGCCGGCGCAGCCGAGCACCGCACGCCCGCCCGTGCCCGTGCCGGGCGAGGGCAGGATGACCGGGCCCGCCTCGACGCCCGGGGGCGGGGCGGGGTTGAAGGTCCGGCCGAACAGGTCCCGTCCCGCGCCGAACCCGAGGGTGTCCATCGGGGCGGCCAGCGCGCACGCCACGTCGATCGGCAGGTCGCACTGGCGCGCCAGGTGGACGACGACGGCCAGGACGCGCAGCGCCGCGAGGTCGAGGCGGTTGCCGCAGCAGGTGCGCAGGACCACGTCGAGGTCGGTGAAGGACAGGCCGGTCCGGCGCGCCAGCCGTACGAACAGGCTCACCCGCCCGAACCACGCGAAGGGGATCGGCACCGGCCGGCCGCCCCACAGCAGCCGCTCCTCGTCCTCGTCCACGGTCACGCAGAGGCCGCCCTGGTGGATGAAGAACGCGGACGCGGGCGCCCGTCCCGGCGCGGCGGCGTCGCTCTTCGAGGTCACGCCGAAGCCCTGGAAGAGCAGCTCCCCGAGCTCCTCCCCGCTCAGCCGGGTGGCCCGGCGGAACCGCTCGACCTCGTGCAGCGCGTCGAACGAGGTGAGCCCGTCGCCGTACCACGCCAGCACGTCGGCCTCACGGGAGTAGGGCGCGGTGAACATCTCGACGTCCTCCGCGGACAGGCCGAGGAATTCCCGCGCGACGAGATCCGCGCCGGCGCGGGCGGCGAACAGCCGGTGGAAATCTTCAGGGCTGATCCCGAGGTGGCGAAAACAACCGGACAGCCGCCGCTGCTGAAGGGAGAAAGGCATGTCGAACGGAAATCCCCGGGTACGCAGCCGCTCGTAGGGATCGTTCCCGACGAGTTTCTCCAGCACCTTGGTGACGATGTTCAGGTACGGCTCCTCCGTGAAGGTGTGGTCGTGGTCCAGGGGGATCTCCTGGAGGTCGGAGCGCCGTTCGAGGAGCGTGGTGCCGGCGAAGTTCTCCCGCAGAAGCGTCAGGAGGTCCACGAGATACGCCGCGGGCGAATAAACGGTCCGCGCGTCGTCGCCTTTGTGGAAGTCGAGCTCGCCGAATAGCTGTTCGTAGCTGGGCATGGAGCCGTTTTCGCGCACGGTGGTCCCCCCTCGTGATCCCCCGAAGTAAAAGACGACCCATCGTGCCGCGCGCCGGTTGCGCCGTATACCTGCCGAAAAGGTAATATTTCCGGCCGACCTATTGGCCTATCCGATCGCCTTATTCATGGCGTCCGATTTCTCATTCCGCCGGGAACCGGACCGTGATCACCGCACCGCCCAGCGGGGCGCCGTTGGCCGCCGTCACCGTGCCGCCGTGCGCGGCCCCCACCGCGCGCACGATCGACAGCCCCAGCCCGGCGCCGGGGGTGGCGCGGGCGTCGTCGCCGCGGATGAAGCGGGCGAACGCGGCGTCCAGCAGGGCGGGCGGGAGGCCGGGGCCGTCGTCGGCGACCTCCAGGACCGCCGACTCCCCGTCCCGCGCGACCCGCACCCGTACGGTGGCCGCGCCCGCGGCGGCGCTGTTGGCGGCCAGGTTCGCCAGCACCTGCCGCAGCCGCTCCTCGTCGGCCGAGACCACGACCGGCTCTCCGCCGGCCTCGATGCCCACCCCGAGCGCCGGGCGCAGCCGGCGGGCCTCGGCGGCGGCCAGCTCCAGCAGGTCCACCGGCGCGGCCCGGACCACCAGGGTGCCCGCCCGCTCGCGCGCCAGCAGCAGCAGGTCGTCGGCCAGCCGCGACAGCCGCTCCGCCTCGCCGAGCGCGGCCAGGAGCGAGTGCTCGACCTCCTCGTCGTCGCCGAGTGCCCCGAGCGCCAGCTCCAGCTCGCCGCGCAGGACGGCGAGCGGGGTGCGCAGCTCGTGGCTGGCGTCGTCCACGAACGCCCGCTCCCGCTCGGCCGCCGCTCCAAGCCTGGCCAGCATGTCGTTCAGCGTGCGCGCCAGCCGCGCGATCTCATCCTCCCCACCCACCACCGCCAACCGCCCGCCCGCGACCGGTGACCCGCTCCCCTGGGGTGGGCCGGCCGCTGTTTCCAGGGAGGAGATGGCCGCCGCCTGCCGGGTCAGCGCGTCCACCGGGCGCAGCGCCGCCCGCACGACCGCCCATGCCCCGGCCGCCAGTGCCCCGGCGAGCACGGGGGCCGCCAGGAAGAGCACGAGCGCCAGGCGCTCCCTGGCCGCGTGCACGGGCTCGGCCGACACCCCGACCACCAGCACGTCCCCGCCCGGCGCCGCCCGCCACACGAGCAGCCGCACGGAGACCGTCCCGCCACCGGCCCCGATCGGCGCCGCCCGGGTCACGAACACCGGATCCCCGCCCCACCCACCCGCCACAGAAGCGGGCACCCCTTCCCAAACCTGGCTGCTCCGCTCCGACGCAGCAGGGGGCGTGGTCCCGAGGTGCCTGACCTGGTCGGTGGTGAGCAGGCGCCGGTTGCGCAGGGTGGCCGATCCGGCGGTCAGCGTGCCGTCGGGGCGGTAGCGCTGGGCCATCGGGTCGCCCGCCAGCGCCGCCGCCCCGCCCGCCGTCAGATCACCGGCCCGGGCCGCCAGGCCGTCGTCGATGGCCGCCCAGAGCTGGCCGTCGAGAGCGGCGTACAGCAGGACGAGGCAGACCGCGAGCGCGCCGACGGCCCCGGCCGCCGTGACGAAGGTCACCCGGGCACGCATCGAACCAGGCAGCAGCCGCATTCTTCTCAGACTCGCACAACCCGGGCTTCCGGGTCTCATCGTTCTCTCATCGACCGGTCAGCAGGCTGAGGGGCGTACCAGGACACCATCACCCGAAGGAGCCCCGCCATGACCACCACCGACCTCCGCCCGCCGTACGTCCAGACCCCCCACCCGCACAGGAGGCGCCGCTCCGGCGGACGGCTGCTGGCCGCCGCCGTCGCGCTCGTCGCCGTCGTCGGCGCCGCGGGCGCCGGCGGCTACCTCGGCGGGCGCGACGTCGCCACCAGGACGGCCGCCGGACCCGCCGCCGCGGCGCCCGTGGCCGCCGCGAACGCGGTGAACGTGCCCGCCCTCCTGGCCAAGGTGGAGCCCTCGATCGTCACCGTCCGCACCCGCTCGGAGGGGGTGGACGCGTTCCTGCAGCCGGTCGCCGAGCAGGGCACCGGCACCGGCTTCGTCATCGGCGCCGACGGGCTCATCGCCACCAACTACCACGTGGTCCAGGGCGCGCAGACGATCACGGTGACGCTGCGCGACGGGCGCACATTACCGGGTACGGTCCTGCGCAGCGACCCCGCCGCCGACCTCGCCGTGGTCCGGGTCGACGCGAAGGGCCTGCCCGTCGCCGCCCTCGGGGACTCGGCCACCCTCAAGGTCGGCGCCCCGGTCATCGCCATCGGCAACGCCCTGGCCCTGCCCGGCGGCCCGACCGTCACCGAGGGCATCGTCTCCGCGCTCGACCGTACGGTCCAGACCGACGCCGGCGCCCGGCTGCGGCACGTCATCCAGACCGACGCCGCCATCAACCCCGGCAACAGCGGCGGCCCGCTCATCGACGCCGCCGGCCGCATCGTCGGTATCAACACGGCCGCGGCCGGCGACGCGCAGAACATCGGGTTCGCGATCGCCATCGACGGCGCCAGGCAGACCATCGACGGCCTGCTCCGCCAGGGCGATGCCTGAGGGGCGAGCGTCGTGCAGGTGATTCAGGAGGTTCCGGCGACGGGCACCGTACGGCCTAAGGTGAGGGCCATGAGGGTGCTCGTCGTCGAGGACGACCCGGGCATGACCCGCATGCTCGTCCGGGGCCTGCGGCGGGAGGGCTACGCCGTCGACGCGGCCGCCACCGGCGACGACGCCCTGTGGCACGCGCTGGAGCACGACTACGACGCCGTCGTCCTCGACGCCATGATCCCGCCGCCCGACGGGTTCGAGGTGTGCCGGCGGATGCGCGCGGCCGGCCGGTGGGCGCCGGTGCTCATGCTGACCGCCCGCGACGCCGTCACCGACCGCGTACGCGGCCTCGACGTGGGCGCCGACGACTACCTGACCAAGCCGTTCGCCCTCGCCGAGTTGTTCGCCCGGTTACGCGCCCTGACCCGCCGCGACCCGCACGAGCGCCCCGCCGTCCTGCGGGTCGGCGACCTCACCCTCGACCCGGTCGGCCACGTGGTGCGCCGCGGGGAGTCGGAGGTCACGCTCTCGCCCAAGGAGTTCGCGCTGCTGCAGGAGCTGATGCGACGTCCGGGCGAGGTCCTCAGCCGCACCCACCTGATCGACCACGTGTGGGACTTCGCCTACGACGGCGGGTCCAACGTCGTCGACGTGTACGTCCGCTACCTGCGCGACAAGGTCGACAGGCCGTTCGGGCGCGAGACGATCCGCACGGTGCGCGGCGCCGGCTACCGCCTCGACCCGACGGCCTGACCACCCGCCCGGGACGCGGATGGCCGCCCCATGACCGGCCAGGTCGCCGCCTGAGGAGCCGCTCATGCCCGTCCGGCTCGCCGTACGGCACACGGGCAGTCACTAATATGGTCCGATGACCTCGCAGCCGGCCGCCAGAGCACGCCAGCGTGACGCCGACCGCACCAAGGCGGAGATCCTCGCGGTGGCGCAGAGCGAGTTCGCCAGGCACGGATACGCCGGGGCCAGGGTCGATGAGATCGCCGAGCTCATGCGCACCACCAAACGCATGATCTACTACTACTTCGGCAGCAAGGAGCGGCTCTACATCGCGGTCCTGGAGAAGGCCTACGCCGAGGTGCGGGAGGTCGAGCGCACGGTCGACGTCGAGCATCTGGCGCCGGTCGAGGCCATCAGGACACTCGCGGAGCTGACGTTCGACCACCACGACGCGCACCGCGAGTTCATCAAGCTCGTCGCCATCGAGAACATCCACCAGGCCGAGCACATCCGCAAGTCGGAGGCCCTGGCCAACCTGGGCACGCCCGTGCTCGACCTCATCTCCCGCATCCTCGACGCCGGGCAGGAGTCGGGCGACTTCGTCACCGAGGCCGACGCGATCGACGTGCACATGATGATCAGCGCGTTCTGCGTCTTCCGGGTGGCGAATCAGCACACGTTCGGGGCCCTGTTCGGCCGGGACATGACGGCTCCGGAGCATCGGGCGCGGCAGCGCCGGATGGTGGGGGAGATGGTGGTGGGCTACCTGCGGGGATCAGGACCAGCGTGAGCAGGGCCGACACGAACGTGACCGCGCAGGCGGCGTTGAGCGCCACCGGCAGCCCGGACAACTCGCTCAGGGCCGGTCCCGCGAACGCGCCCGCCATGGTCGCGGCGGCCTCCACGGTCAGGAAGACCGCGGTGACCCGGCCCAGCAGTTCCCCGGGGACCGCCCGCTGCACCGTGGTCTGCACGCCGACCAGCACCGTGACGCCCGGCAGCCCCAGCAGCACCGCGGCCGCCAGCGCGACGGGCAGCGAGGTGCTGTTGAACATCAGCACGAACGCGCCCCCGACGAGCGCCTGCGCGACGGCGATGGTGGGCCGGGCCGGCAGCCGGTCCACCAGTGCGCGGCTGACCGGCGCCCCGACGAGGAACCCGAGCCCCAGGGCCGACAGCAGGTAACCGACCTCGAGGCTGCCGCCGAACGTGGCCACGCCGAACGGGATGAGCAGCGCGGTGAGCGCGGCGTTGGCCAGCAGGTAGACGCCGTTGGCCGCCAGCAGCGCCCGCGCCGCCGGGATCCGCCGCACGTGGCGCAGCGCCCGCCCGATCCCGCCCGTACGGGTGCCCGGGGTGTGCTCGCGGGCCGACGTACAGGCGATGGCCGTGGCCGAGACGAGGCCGGCCGCGACGGCGGCGGCGATGACCACGTCCAGGCCGGCGACCGCGAACAGCAGCCCGCCCAGCGGCGGACCGGCCAGGCCCACGACGCCGGTGGTGACGGCGCTGAGCGCGTTCGCGCTGGTCAGCGCCGGGCCGGTGCCGACCACGGCGGGCAGGTGGGCCTGGGCCGCCGGCCGGAAGAGCACGGTGGCCGTGCCCTGCCCGAGCACCGCCACGTAGACGAGCCAGATCGTGTCCGGGGTGCGGGCGAGGAGCGCCACGGAGATCGCCACCGCGTGCACGAGATCGGCGGCGATCATCAGGCGCCGCCGGTCCCACCGGTCCGCCACGACCCCGGCGAACGGCCCCAGCAGCAGGGACGGCAGGTGCTCGAACGCCAGGGTGACGCCGGTGGCCAGCACGGAGCCGGTGACGGCGTAGACGTGCGCGGGGACGGCGACGACCAGCATGCTCGTGCCGAGCCCGGCCACCGCCCGCGCCACCCAGAGAAACCGGAAATCACGGATGCCCAGCGCCTGCCACATTGCTTTCCCCCGGTCACGGATCACTATTCCGTGAAAAGAAAAGCCCTCATCGACTATTCTGTCAAGATATGGACCCACGTGAGCTAGGCCGGCGGCTCCGGGGCCGCCGGGCCGCACTCGGCCGGACGGTGGCCACGGTCGCCGCCGACGCCGGGCTGTCGGTGCCGTACGTCGCCAACCTGGAGAACGGCCGCGGCAACCCCACCGTCTCCGCCCTCGACCGGCTGGCCGAAGCCCTCGGGACCCGGCTGGTGATCACCCTGGCCGACCAGGCGCCGGAGCCGCCGCCCGCGCCGCCGCCGTCCCTGCCGGAGTTCGCGCGCGGCCGCCGCTTCCGCCGCGCGGCCGGCACGCTGGCGGGCCTGCTGGGCGAGGACGACGCCACGGTACGCGCCACCCTCGTCAACGCCCTGGCCGCCGTCGCCACCCCGTTGCGCCGGGACCTGTCGGAAGCCGACTGGGAACGCCTACTGGACGCGCTGGTACTGATCCTCGGCCACCCTGCCGGCGAGCGATGACAACGGAGCGGAGCTGACGTGATCGCCCACGTCAGCACTCCGGCACCCAGACCGGCCCTCAGGCCAGCGCTCAGACCGGCCCTCAGGTCAGTGCGTCGAGGGCTCGGTCGACGTCGTCGCTCGTGGTGTAGAGGTGGAAGCTGGCGCGTACGCGGCCCGCCCGGACGGCCGCCCGCACACCCGCCGCCTCCAGCCGCTCGCCGGGGGCGTCCACCGAGACGATGGCCGTGTCGGAGGGTTGCAGGCCGAGGCCGGTCCTGAACCGGTTGGCCAGGGCCACGTTGTGCTCGTGGATCCGCTCGACGCCGATCTCGCCGAGCAGTTCGAGGGCGGGGGCGGCGCCGACGTAGGAGAACCAGGCCGGGGACAGGTCGAAGGCGCGGGCGTCGTCCGCCAGGCGCAGCGGCGGGCCGTAGTAGGAGCCGCCCTCGTCGGCGCCCGCGTACCAGTTGGCGGCCAGCGGACGCATGCGCTCACGCAGACGCGGCGACAGGTAGCCGAACGCGGCGCCGCGCGGCGCCATCAGCCACTTGTAGGCGGCGCAGGCCAGCGCGTCCACTCCCTCGACGCCGACGGGCAGCCAGCCGCACGCCTGCGAGGCGTCCACGATCACCAGCGCGTCATGAGCCCTGGCGGCGGCCACGATGTCCCGCAACGGGGCGACGTATCCGGTCGCGGACTGGACCAGGCTGAAGGCCACGGCGGCGGTGCCGTCGCCGATGGCGTCGGCGATCCGGTCGGCGGGCACCGTCCGCACGTTGGCGGCCACCGCCCACGGGAACAGGTTGCTGGTGAACTCGATCTCCGGCACGACGACCTCGGCCCCCGCTGGCAGGGCGGTGGCCACGGTGGACATGATCTGGGACACGGTGGAGCTCACGGACACGTCGGCGGTCGGGGCGCCGACGAGCCGCGCGAAGGCGGCGCGGGAACGTCCCACGGAGGCGTCCCACGGTTTCCAGTCGCTGCTGCCGTGCCGCCACTCGGTCAGCACGGCCTGCAACTCGTCGAACGCGCGGCGCGGGGGCAGGCCGTAGGAGGCGGTGTTGAGCCAGCCGGGGGAGGCGTCCCAAAGCTTGGCCGCCGTGGCGATGTCCATGGGCCCACCCTAGGCCGGAAAGCCGCAGATCCCCCGGCGCAGGCCCCCAGGAAGGGACCCCGCCGGATCGTTGGTCCGGTTTCAGTTCAGGGAGATTCGGTCCAGGTCGGGGGCCGCGGTCGTGTCGTTGTGGAGTTTGATGGTGTTGGTTCCGGCCCGCAGGGTGACGGGGACCGAGGTGGTGTACGGGGTGTTGTTGCCTACGCCGCTCACCTTCACCTCCACCGGCGTCCCGCCGTTGACCGTCACGAAGTACGAGCGGTCGCCGTTGACGGTGAAGTCGATGAACAGCGTGTGCTCGCCCGCCCGTTCCACTGTCACATCCTCGAACAGCACGTACGCGTCCGCCGCGCCCCCCAGGTTGCGGACCTTCTGGCCGCCCGAGCACGGCGAGCAGCTCGTGACGCCGGCGCTGCCGAGCTGGTTGCGCGAGTCCTCGGCCTCCCGCATGAACACCCGGTCGGCCGGACGGGGGCGGACGCGGAGCTGGCGGGTGACGTCGCCCTGGCGGCCGAGCACCTCGAACGAGGCCCTGACGGGGATGTCGGTCGCCGTCACGTCCTGGCCGGGCGGGGACGTCAGGGTCCACGTGCCCTCCACGACCTGCCCGAGCCGCAGCGTGGCCGCCGTGACGGGCGCCCCGTCGATCGACCAGCCCGCGGGCACGGCAGGGGCGAGCGTCACGCGGTCGAGCGCGTCGTCGGCGTCGAGCCGCAGCCGGGCCGACACCTTCATCGTCTGCTGCCCGGGACCGGCCCACTGCAGGCCGGAGGGCTCGACGGTCATGGTGGTCTTGGGGACGTACGAGGCGGGCGGCATCGGCGCGACCGCGATCCGATCGACCCCCGGCCCCTTGGCGGCCGTGCTGAACAGCGTGACCGTGTTGGCGCCCGCGCGCAGCGGCACCGGCAGCGCGGTCGAGGCCGGCACGCCCGCGTTGTCCCCCGGGACCGCGACCTCGACCGGGGCGGCGCCGTTGACGGAGACCGACAGCGACGACGGCGCGGCGGAGGTGTGGTCGAGCTGCAACCGGTAGTCGCCCGCCGCCGCCACCGTGACCTCGCGGTACGTGATCGCGTGACGCGGCCCGCCGCCCAGCCCCGCCACCTTGGCCGCGCCCGAGCACGCCGCGCACGGCTCGACCCGCGCCGCACCGGTCCGGAGCTGCCTCTCGGCCTCCAGCGGCACCGCGGCCCCGGCGGAGAGCGGGTACGCGGACGCGACCCTGATCTCGTCGATCTGCAACTGCCGCAGGAACCGTGGCGCCTGCGGCCCCGCCCAGGTGTTCAGCACTTCGAGCCGGATGAACCGGGCCCGCTGCTCGCCGAGGTCGACGAGCTGGGTGCCGCGCGCGCTGCGCATCGCGCCCGCGCGTACGGGCCTGCCCCAGTTCCTGCCGTCGTCGCTGACGTAGACGCGGTAGTCCTTGATCCGCGCCGAGTCCTCGGGACGGCCGAACGTCTCGCGGGCGTAGGTCGGTGACCATTCGCGCTGGTTGACCGCCAGGTAGGCGGCCTTGCGCCGGTGGCCGAGGTCGAGGGTGAGGGAGACGGGCAGCGTGGCGTCGGCGTCCCAGTAGCGCTGGAAGTCGCCGTCCACCAGGGCCGCGGCCGGGTGCTCCGCCTTGGCGGTGGCGCTCGCCTTCAGCGACGTCTGCGGGTGGAAGTGCCGCCGGCCGGCCGTCTCCACCTTGAAGACCGTGTCGTACGGGTCCCACGCCGTGATGCCGAGGACCGTCAGGAAGCCGCCGGACTGGCTGAACCGCATCCGCTTGCCGGTGCGCAGGTCGCTGACCCGGGTCACGCGGTAGCCGTTGTCGCGCAGCCGTACGAGGTCGGTGGTGGGCCTGGTCACCACGTGCGCGTACTGGATCCTGTCGTCGCCGCGCCGGAGGGTGACGACGCCGTGGGCTCCGTCGTTCCAGGAGCCGGGCTGCAGGCCGCCGTACATGTAGCCGCCGCCCTCGGTGGCCTGCAGCGACTCCTTGATCGGCGGGACCCACGTGGACATGAACGCGTTGAACTCCTCCTGCTGCGGCGGGAACCGGCCGTTGACCATCGGCGTCTCGGCCATCAGCGACTTCATCGAGGAGCCGGCGTTGGTGATGTAGCGGCCGGTGGACAGGCGGACGTCGACGGGGTGGCTGCCGCCGTCGTACCACCAGTCGCCGGTGGTGGGCAGCTTGTAGTCGGCCTCGACCAGGCGCGGCATCGGCGTCCAGGCGGCCTGCGGGTAGTCGTAGGCCGGGGTCATGCCGGTCTTCTGCTCGTTGCTGACCGTGTCCATGATCGGGGTGTCCTCGTTGTTGTTGCTCAGCAACCAGGACGGCCGCTTCTCGCGGATCTGCTCGTAGAGCCGGTTCTGCTCCCAGTAGTCGTTGTCGTTGTCGATCCAGAACCCGGCCAATTCCTGATATTTGTCCATGACCTCGAAGAACAGGTCATAGCTATACATCCCAAACCCGGCCCTGGTCGTCAGATCGACCTGCCGGCCCTTGTACGCCGAGTACGCGGCCGAGTCGAGCGTCTCGACGCCCTGCTCGTTGTGCCACTGGGGATCGTCGGTCATGTACAGGATGATCCGCACGTCCTTCGCCCGGCCCGCCGCCACCAGCTCGCCGAGTAGATCCCGCCGCGTGGCGCAGCTCCCGGGGATCGCGGACGGCCACGGGCGCGCGTAGCCCAGCCTGCTGTGGAACGTGGCCAGGACGATGTACGAGGCGCCCAGCTTGCGAGCCTCGTCGACCCAGTAGTCCGCGCTCCAGCCGCCCTCGGTGACGTCGCGCTCCCAGGCCGCGCAGTCGAGGTGGCGCGGCGCGGTGAACATGCCCCAGTGCAGGAACAGGCCGGCCGTGGAGTCGCGTAACCAGCGCTGGCGGGGATGCTCGACCTCCGCGCGGGCGGCGGGGGCCGTGAGCAGGCCGGCGAGCAGAGCGAGGATCAGGGTGGCGAAGGCGGTACGGGATCGGAGTCTCACGGGATCGCTCCCTCGGAGGGCCGGCTTCCTCAGACATCCGATGACTATCGCAGGTAAAGGGCGCCGTCAAGAGGCCGGTTCACCGGTTCTCTTGACGCCCGGTTAGCCGGAGTGGTCCTATGAATCTCCAGAGCGCGATAGGAAAGTTTCCTAATCTGGAGGATCGATGCGATTACTCCTCATGGGCGCGCCGGTGGCCGGGCTGCTGCTGGCGACCTCGCTGCCCGCCGCGGCCGATCCGGTGGAGTCCGGGCCGTGGACGTCGTACTCGCCGACGTTCAACGTGCAGGAACGTGGCTGTGGTGACGTCAGCGACCTGACGTTCACCCTGTCCTGCTCCACCAACAGCGGCGACCAGCGGGCCGAGCGGCGCTACGCCACCTACTCGAACGGCACCCGCCAGTTCGAGGGCCATTTCAGGATCACCAGCCTGCCGGGCAGCCGGATCAGCCTGAAACAGACGTTCAAGACGACCGGTCCGTTCTTCATGCTCGCCGTCGAGCGCGGCGGCCGGCTGTACGCCGTGCACGGCGGCACCACGATCGCCACCGGCGCGACGGTCGGCACGACGGTCCGCGTCAACACCGTCCACGTCGTGGGCAGCACTCATCGGACCTATATCAACGGGTCGCTCAAGCACACGGTGGCCAGTGAGAGCGGGAGCTTCTACGACAAGTTCGGCGCCTACCGGACGAACAGCGGGCAGGGGCCCGCGACGGTCCAGTGGAGTGGCGTCCAGTTCTGGCGGAAATAGGGCGGAGCGGCGATGCGGAGTCTGGCGGCGGTTGTCCCGCTGGCGGTTCTGATGCTGGTCACGGGCTGTGCCACGCCGCCGTCACCCGCACCGGAACGACCGCCCACGTCCCGCCCCACCGCCCCCGACCACCAGGGCACGTCGCCTGTCGCCACCGGCCCCAGGTCGCAGGGCGTGGCGCCGCCGGTCGCCGATCCCGGCGCGCGGGGTGCGGCGGGCCGGCGGGCGGCGTCCGGCGGGCAGGGCGGGGTGCGGCTGGAAGGCGCGCTGACGTCGCCGACCGACGTCGCGCTGCGCTGGGACGGGAAGGATCCGCAGGCCGCCGGGCACGTGCTCGAGTTCGCCACCGACCCGCGCGGCCCGTACACCATCCTGGCCTTCCTCCCGCCCGGCGAGCACGCCTACACCCATCCCGACCTCATCCCGGACACCACCTTCCACTACCGCCTGCGGCCCTACCGAGGCCGGGCGTCGGCGGCGGTCGACGTGACCGCCGGCGGCGGGCCGTACCCGGAGCCGGGGCCCGGCTGGTCGCAGCCGCGCACCGTCCCGGGCGGCCCGCGCCGCGCGCTGCCCACCGGCGGCGGGGGAGCGGCGCCGGCCGACCTGCGGGCCACGGTCGTGCAGGCCGACGGCGTGGCCTTCACCTGGACCGACCGCGCCGCCGACGAGGACGGCCTCCTCCTGGAGAACCGCCCGGCGGGCCGGACCGGCTTCCGGGTGGTCGCGCTGCTCGACCCCGACGTCAACGCCTTCGGCCTGATCACACTCCCCGAGGAGCGGCGCGCGGCGTACCGCGTGCGCGCGTTCCGCTACGGCACCCCGTCGAACGTCGTCGAGCTGGCGACGGGCGGCTCATGAAACCCTCGCAGAACATCCTACCTTTAGAAGAGACATGAACGCCTGCAAGAGTCGGATTCGCCTCATCAGTGATCGGATGTCTTGGACGATGGCGCTGGTCGCCGCCCTCGCGGTGACCGGTTGTTCCAGTGGTTCGCCGGGCACCGGCCCGCCCGCCTCGGCGGGAGGCGAGCAGCGGGTCTCCTTCCTGGTGTTCCCGTCGCCGAACCTGCCGGAGTCGTACTGGAAGGCCCAGGTGGAGCTGGTCACCAAGGCCCACCCCAACCTGGAGGTCGAGCTCGTCGCCGCCCCGTCGGAGTCGGAGCGCAACGACTACGCCAAGCAACTCGCCGCCTCCGGGCAGCTCCCCGACGTGCAGATCGGCATGCAGGACCTGATCGCCCTGGAGCCGAACCTGGCGCCCTGGACCCCGCAGGAGCTTACGGACTTCCTCTGCCCGGCGTGCGGCGCGGTCAACGGCAAGGTGCTGCAGCTCCCGGCCAACACGCAGACGATCCCGAACGTCTACTACAACAGGAAGCTGTTCGCCAAGGCGGGCATCGACGCGCCACCGAAGACCTACGCCGAGCTCCTGGCCGCCGCGGACAAGCTCAAGGCCGCGGGGATCACGCCGTTCGTGAGCGGCGGCGTGTTCGTCACCTCCCAGCCCTGGACCGCCCTGCTGGCCACCGGCCTGTACGCCAGGACGCCGGACTGGATGGCCAGACGGCGCGCCGGCGAGGTGACGTTCGCGGGCACCCCCGAGGTGAAGGCGGCCACCCAGAAGTTCGCCGACCTCACCGCCAGGGGCTACATCGACAAGCGGCAGATCGGCCAGGACTACCCCAAGACCCAGGAGGCGTTCCTCGCCGGGAAGGGCGCCATGTACCCGATGGGGAGCTGGTTCGCCGCCGCCGCCGACCAGTCGGACCTGAAGGACGACATCGGCGTGTTCGCCTGGCCCGGTGACGACGGCTCCCTGCGCCTGCCGGCGTTCACCGGCGGCGGCCTGTCCGTCAGCGCCACGGCCGCGAACATGGCCGCGGCCAAGGAGTTCGCCCTGGCCTTCCAGCTCACCAAGGAGAACCTGGACGCCTCGGTCAAGGCGGACGCGCTGTTCCCGGCGATCAAGGGGTACACGCCGCCGGACGGCACGGGCCCGGTCTTCAAGGCCGTCTACGACCTGTGGCGGCAGGCGGTCGAGCAGAAGGCCACGGTCCCGGCCTTCGGCTGGGAGGCGGGTGACGCGGCCATGCTGCCCGGTATGCAGGGCAAGTTCTGGTCGGCCGCACAGGACCTGGTCAGCGGTAAGAAGAACGTCGACCAGGTGCTCTCGTTCCTCGACACGGAATGGGAGAAGAGCGGCTGATGGCCGTCGGCACCACTCGGCGCAGGCCCGGCCACGCCGGCGTCAGGACGCGAGGGAGCCGCGCCAGACGCCGCCGGAGGCCGGGCCTGTGGCACTTCCTCACGTTCGCCGCGCCCGGCACGCTCGTCTACGTCTGCCTCGTGCTGCTGCCCATCGTGATGAGCGCCGGCTACAGCCTCACCAACCAGGCGCTGCTGCGGCCGCGGACGGAGTTCGTCGGGCTGCGCAACTACGGGCTGCTGCTGAGGGACGAGACCTTCCTGCAGTCGCTCCGGGTCACCACGACCCTCACGCTGATCGTGGTCATCGTCCCGAACGTGCTCGGCGTGGCGATCGCGGTCCTGCTCGACCGGCGCGGCTGGCTCTACAACGCGCTGCGCAGCGTCTTCTTCACCCCGATGGTGATCAGCTCGGTGGTCATCAGCGTGATCTGGACACGCGTCCTGGCCGACGACGGCCCGGTCAACCAGGCGCTCAGGGCGCTCGGCGTACGCGAGCCGCCGGGCTGGCTGTCCGACCCCGGCATCGCGCTCTACTCCCTGTCCTCCATCGTCTGCTGGCAGATGCTCGGCTTCTGCGTGGTCGTCTACCTCGCCGGCCTGCAGGGCGTGCCGCAGGAGCTGACGGAGGCGGCGGCGATCGACGGCGCCGGCGCGGGACGGCGCTTCCGGCACGTCACCTGGCCGCTGCTGGCCCCGGCCCTGACCATCAACACGGTCGTGCTGCTGATCTCCGCGTTCAAGATCTTCGACCACGTGAAGGTCATCACGAACGGCGGCCCCGGCACCGGCACCACCGCGAGCGTGGCGTTCGTCGTGCTGCAGGAGGGCTTCGTGGAGAACCGGACCGGCTACGCCTCCGCCGAGGCGGTCGTCATGCTGGTCGTCATCGCCGTGCTGTCGATCGTCACGCTGCGGATCCTGCAGCGCAGAGAGGTGCAACTATGACGGGCTCCAGGCTGCCGTGGCTGCGTCCGCTGGTGGCGCTGACGGTGGGGGCGGTCTTCGCCATCCCGCTCTACATCGCGGTGATCAACGTCTTCAAACAGAGCAGGCAGGTGGCGGGCGGCACCATGTCGCTGCCCGCGCCGCCGACCCTGGACAACCTGGTCCGCGTGCTGACCGGCCCCGACAGCCTCTTCTGGTCCTCGCTGCGCACCAGCGTGCTGGTCACGTCCCTGTCGATCGTGATCCTGACGCTGCTGTCGGCGATGCTCGGCCACTACCTGGCCAGGCACGGCGGCTGGTGGTCGCGGGCGATCATGGTGCTGCTGCTGTGCGGGCTGATGATCCCGCCGCAGGTCATCCTCATCCCGGTGACCCAGGTGCTCAGGTCGCTCGGGCTGATGTCCACGTTCCAGGGGCTCGTGCTGTTCAACGTCGGCTACTACGTGCCGTTCGGCGTGTTCGTCTTCTCCGGGTTCATGAAGGGGGTGCCCCGGGAGCTGGAGGAGGCGGCCGCGATCGACGGGGCCACGCGGTGGCAGACGTTCTGGCGGATCGTCTTCCCGCTGCTGCGGCCCGCCACCGCGAGCGTGCTGATCTTCCTCGGCGTCTGGATCTGGAACGACTTCCTCAACCCGCTGATCATCTACGGGCCGCGTGAGGGCACCACGATCATGACGGGCGTCTACAAGTCGCTCGGCCAGTACGCCGCCGACTTCGGCGGCATGTTCGCCCTCATGTTCCTGGCCACGCTGCCCATCCTGGTGTTCTACCTGCTGCTGCAGAAACAGTTCGTCAAGGGGCTCACCGGGGGTGCGACGAAGGGCTGAGCTGCTCGTTCATGATGAGGAAGGCCCCGAGCCCGTGGAAGTCGCCGACCGGCCTGGCCCGGCCGTAGTAGTAGGCGGGCGAGTCGCTGGCGTTGGTGCCCTCGCTGATGCCGGTGATCTCGGCCCGGCCGTCGGCGCCGAGCGTGACCCGGGCCAGCACGCCCTGATAGCCGTGATCGGCGTTGACCTGGTAGGAGGCGTCCACGTGACCGCGCTCGACGGACTTGTCGATCGTGTACGTGTACATCGCCGAACAGGAGGTCTCCGTCCAGTTCGACGGGTCGCCCGGCTCGGTGACGATCTGGAACCAGCGGCCGGTCGCCTGGTCCTGCCAGCGGGCGTAGGCGGGCACGAGGTCGCGCAGGATGGCGACCAGCGCGGCCCTGCGCGGATGGGCGGCCGGGAGCAGGTCGAGGACGTCCACCACGGCCATCCCGAACCAGCCCATCGCCCGGCACCACGAGATCCCGTTCGTGTGGCCCAGCGACGGCTTGACCCACGGGGCCGTCGGCCCGCCGGGCTCGTCGTAGGCGTGGTAGAGCAGCCCGGCGGCCGTGCCCGAGGTCCGCCGCAGGTGGCTCCAGTAGACCTCGAGCTGCCGGGCGGGCTCGGTGGCGGTGAAGGAGTCGGCCGCCACCCAGGCGCCGTACCGGGCCAGGAACGGGTCCGCCATGTACACGCCGTCGCCCCAGAGCTGGCCCTCGCGCGAGGCGGACGTGGAGTGCCACCAGCCGCCGTCCGACGTGCGCGGATAGGTGTTCAGCCGGGCCCTGATCCGGGCCGCGGCCGTACGGTAGCGGGCCTGGCCGGTCTCCCGGTAGAGGGCGAGCAGCACGTTGCCGGACTGCATGCTGTCCAGATTGCCGAAGCTCTGCCCGATGTCGCCGGAGGCGCTGACGAACCGGTCGGCCCAGTCCTTGACGTACTGGAGGTAGCGGGCCTCCCCGGTGCGCTGCCAGACCAGGTACTGGCCCCACAGGTAGAGCCCGCGGGTGTAGCCCCAGCCGCCGAGCGTGGCGGGGGAGTGGCGGGCCATCGTCGCGTCCACCACGGCCCTGGACCAGTCGACGTCCGGCGCCGGGTCCACGGACAGCGAGTCGAGGTTCGGGCCTCCACCGGCGGTGGTGGCCGTGGCCTTGACCACGTTCGCGCCCGCCGCCAGCGCGGCCCGCGTGGTCACCGTGCGCCACGAGGTCCAGGAGCCGGTGGCGGGGAAGGACAGCGTCGTGGTCGTGCCGCCGGCGGCGACGGTCATGGGCCGGTCGGCGCCCGTGCCGTTGGCGTAGCGGAAGACGAGTGTGGCGGGGCCGGGGGCGTCGACCGTCCAGGTGAGGGCGGAGCCGGTGACGTTGTCGAAGTTGACGAACCCCGAGCCGGTGAACCCGGCGTGGTTCGACTCCACGACGCCCTGCGAGATCGTCCCCTCCTCGGCCTCGTAGAGCGTGGCCGCCACGGCAACCGGTTGCAGAAAGAGCACGCCGCCGAGGGCCAAAGCGGTGATCGTGCGGAGATGGCGCATGTCTCACTCCTGGGGCGGGCAAGTGGTGACGCGATGCCGATGGGCATGGCATCCGATCTCCTTGCGCCTTTAAGGCATACATCCCGGCGTGGCGCTTGTCTATCGGTCGATTACATCGGATGTATCGGTCTCATCACGTTAGGAAAGTTTCCTAAAGTATGGATCGTTCCATGTCTTGACGCCCGTGCGGGATTGTGGCAAACGTTTGGAAAGCTCCCCCTTACTCGCGGCATCACTCTCAGCCAGGAGCGCCCGATGAGATTTAGAAAGTCCCGGGCTTGCGTCACCGCCTGCATGCTCGCCCTCGGGATGACCGCCCTTCCCGCCGGCGCGGCCCCCACCCGGTACGAAGCCGAGAACGCGACGATCTCCCAAGGCGTCGTGGAGTCCAATCACGCCGGTTACTCCGGCACCGGCTTCGTCAACGGTGACAACGTCGCCGGCGCCTACACCGAATGGACGATCAACGCGCCGACCGCGGGCACCGCGACGCTGGCCCTGCGATACGCCAACGGCACCACCTCCGACCGGCCCAGCGACATCGCCGTCAACGGCGTCACCGTCGCCGCGGCCCGCTCCTTCCCCGTCACCGGCGCCTGGACCACCTGGACCACGCTCACCCTGACCGCCCAGGTGGCCGCGGGGGCCAACACGGTCCGGGCCACCGCTGCCGGCGCGGGCGGCAACCCGAACTGGGACTACCTCGAATCCGAGGTCCAGGCGTCGAACTTCACCGACTACCAGGCCGAGTCGGCGACGATCTCGCAGGGCGTCGTGGAGTCGAACCACGCCGGGTTCACCGGCTCCGGGTTCGTCAACTACGACAACCTCACCGGCTCGTACGTCGAGTTCTCCGTCAGCGCGGCCACGGCCGGCGCCCAGAGCCTGACCTTCCGCTTCGCCAACGGCACCACCGCCGAACGGCCGATGTCGATCTCCGTCAACGGCACCGCCACCGCCGTGTCCTTCCCGGCGACCGGCGCCTGGACCACGTGGCAGGAGGCCACCGTCAACGCCACGCTCAACGCCGGCGGCAACACGGTCAGGGCCACCGCGACCACCGCGGGCGGCGGGCCGAACCTGGACCGGCTGCGGGTCAGCGGGCCCGGCGACACCGAGAAGCCCACCTCACCGGGCCAGCCGGTGTGCTCCGACATCGCGCACAACGCCCTGACCCTGGACTGGCCGCCGTCCACGGACGACGTGGGCGTGGTGGCGTACGACATCTACCACCAGGGCCAGCAGATCGCGACCGCGACGGCGGCACCGCACCGGCTGACCGGGCTCAACCCCGACTTCGCCTACCAGCTCTCGGTGTTCGCCCGCGACGCCTCCGGCAACGTCTCCCTGAGCAGCCCCGAGGCCGACTGCCGGACGCTGCCCGCGCCGGCCGACGACCCGCCGACGCGGCCGGGGCAGCCCTCCGTCAGCGGCGTGCAGGCCACCACGGCCACCGTGACCTGGACGGCCTCCACCGACGACAACGGCGTGCGCGCCTACCTCGTACGCGACCACGCCACCAGCGCCGTGCTCGCCACGGTCACCGGCACGCCGCCGGCCACCACGTCCAGTGTGCCGCTGGAGTGCGCCCGCACGTACCAGGTGCACGTCGTGGCGCGGGACACCGCCGGGCAGCTCTCCACCGCGAGCGCGCCGTCGGCGTCGTTCACCACCGCCTCCTGCGGCAGTGTGCCGCAGACGCCGACCTCGATCGCCGGCGGCTGGGATGTGCCCTGGGACATCTCCTGGGCGCCCGACGGCACGTACGCGCTGGTGACCGAGCGCGACACGTTCCGGGTCTACAAGATCACCCCGTCGGGGACCAAGACGCAGGTCGGGACCGTGCCCAACTCGCAGACCACCAACGGCGAGGGCGGCCTGATGGGCCTGGACTTCTCGCCCACCTGGAACGGCACGACCGACCAGGAGGTGTTCTTCATGCACACCTCCTCCGAGGGCAACCGCGTCGCCAAGATGAGCTTCAACGGCACCACGCTCAGCGGCTACGCCAGCGTCCTGCAGGGCATCGACAAGAACCGGTACCACAACGGCGGGCGCATCAGGTTCGGCCCCGACGGCCACCTGTACGTCGCCACCGGCGACGCCCAGCAGTCCGGCAACGCCCCCGACCTGGACTCGCTCAACGGCAAGATCCTGCGCATCACCAGGACCGGCGCCGCCGCGCCCGGCAACCCGTTCGGCACCCGCGTCTACAGCTACGGCCACCGCAACCCGCAGGGCCTGGCCTGGGACTCGGCCGGCCGCCTGTGGTCGTCGGAGCTGGGGAACTCCTCGCGCGACGAGCTCAACCTCATCCTGCCCGGCCGCAACTACGGCTGGCCCACCTGTGAGGGCACCTGCGACACCTCAGGCATGACGAACCCCAAGCGCACCTGGACCGTCGCCGAGGCCTCGCCGAGCGGCATCGCCATCGTCGGCAACACGATCTTCATGGCGTCGCTGCGCGGTCAGCGGCTGTGGCGCATCGTGCTGAACGGCGAGAACGTCTCGACGGTCAACGCCTACTTCAACGGCACGTACGGCCGGCTCCGCGCGGTCGAGAAGGTGCCCGGCGCCAACGCCATCTGGTTCGGCTCCACCAACTCCGACAACAACGGCGACGGCTCCGCCGACACGATCCGGCGCTCCAACATCCAGTAACCCCTCACCCTTCGCCGCCGGCGGCCGCGCAGGAGCGCGGTCGCCGGATCCACCCCCCGCTGGAGCCTCCGATGCCTCCCTCCCGAAGGGCCGTGCTCAAAGGGGCACTGCTCGTCCCCGTGCAGGCGGGCGCCGTGCTGCCGCCGGCGCCCGCCACGGCCCGCACCCTCGAATCCCCGTGGGACCAGGTGCCCGCGATCCTCGCCAGGATCGTGCCCCCGGTCTTCCCCGACCGCACGTTCCCCATCACCGACCACGGCGCCCGGCCGGACGACACCACCGACTGCACGCCCGCCTTCCGCGCCGCGATCGCGGCCTGCAACGCGGCCGGCGGCGGGACCGTGCTCGTGCCCGCCGGCGGGAAATACCGGACCGGCCAGATCCACCTGCTGTCCGGCACACGCCTGCACGTCGAGGCCGGGGCGACGATCAGGTTCCGCTCCGACGCGGGCTCCTACCTGCCGGCCGTGCACACCCGCTGGCAGGGGATCGAGTGCTACAACTACTCGCCCTTCATCTACGCCCGCGGCCAGCGTGACCTCGCCCTGACCGGCGGCGGCACCATCGACGGGAACGCGGCGGCCGGCCCGTGGTTCGGCTTCGACGACCGGCGCGGCCCCGACTGGGACCGCCTGCAGCGCTTCGCGGTGGACGGCGTGCCGGTCGAGGAGCGCCGGTTCGGCGACGGCCACTACCTCAAGCCGAACCTCGTCCAGTTCGTCGACTGCCGCAACATCCTCATCGAGGACCTGGACATCAGGAACCCCGCGATGTGGACCATCCACCCGGTCTTATCCCGAAATATCACTATCAGGCGGGTCAAGATCTTCAGCCGTGGCGCCATGGTGGACGGCGTCGACCCCGAATGCTCCTCCGACGTCCTCATCGAGGGCTGCACGTTCGACACCGGCGACGACGGCACGGTCATCAAGTCCGGCCGCGACACCGACGGCCGCCGCGTCGGCGTGCCGTCCACCGACATCGTCATCCGCGGCAACACCTACCTCGGCCGCTGGGGCGCGATCACCGTCGGCAGCGAGATGTCCGGCGGCGTCCGCAACGTCTTCGCCGAGAACAACCGCATCCTGCCCGGCTCCGGCTACCGCTCGTTCTACGCGGTCTACCTGAAGACCAACAACCGGCGCGGCGGCACGGTCGACGGCGTCCACGTCCGGAACCTGACGGGCGGCCCCTGCGACAGGGGCGGCCTCTACATCGACATGAACTACAGCCTCACCGGCCCCGGCTTCGGCCCGATCGTCCACCCGGTCATCCAGAACCTCACCGTGGACGGCCTGAACATCGCCGACTCCCCGTTCGCCATCAAGCTGTCCGGCTCGGCCGCCAGCCACATCAGGAACGTGACGATCTCGAACAGCACCTTCACCCAGATCGACACGCCCGCGCCGCAGATCGCCAACGCCGACGGCGTCGTGCTGCGCGACGTGCGGATCAACGGCGTCCTGTACGGCGCCCCGCCCGGCAACCGCCACGAGGCCGAGAGCGCGCTCATCTCCCAGGGCGCCGTCGAATCCAACCACGCCGGCTTCTCCGGCTCCGGCTTCGTCAACTACGACAACGTGGCGGGCTCGTACGTGGAGTTCACCGTGACCGCCGCCGCGGCCGGTACCGCCACGCTCACCCTGCGCTACGCCAACGGCACGACCACGGGCCGGCCGATGGACATCGCGGTCAACGGCACGGTCGTGGCCCCCGCCAAACCCTTCCCCGGCACCGGCGCGTGGACGACCTGGCAGTCCACGAGCCTGTCGGCCCCGCTCGCCGCCGGCCCCAACACGGTCAGGGCCACGGCCACCACCGCGAACGGCGGCCCCAATCTCGACTACCTGGAGGTGTCGGCATGAGTGAACCCCTGGAACTGTCACGCCGCCGGTTCGGACTGCTGGCGGGCGCCGCCGCCGTCGCCCCGCTCCTGCCGTCCCGCGCCGCCCCCACGCTGCTTCCGGCCGGGATGGCCTGGCAGCTCATGTGGTCTCCGTCGGCCGGTGCCAACGGCATGGGCGCGTGGGAGAGCATCGAGGACGACCGCGCGGACTCCCACCCCGCCGGCGCGCCCCACATCCGTCCCGAGGGCGACAACTACCGCTTCACCATGCACACGGCCGACCGCGACACCAGCACCGACCGGCAGCGCCACGAGGTGACGGGCAACCGCACCTCCAGCAGCGCCTTCCTGCGCTGGCGGAGCGGCGAGCTGTGGCGGGTCACCTACTCCATGTACATCCCGGCCACGCTCAAGGCCACCACGACGTTCACCCACATCTTCCAGACCAAGATGCCGGGCACCGGGACCTCGCCGATCACGGTCACGTCGCTGCGCCGGGTGTCGGGCCGGCAGACCATCGAGCACAAGGTCTTCGAGCCGGACATCCTCGTGGGGCGGACCGACCTGGAGCCGCTGCACGACAGGTGGATCGACATCGACTACGAGATCAGGATCGGTGACGGCTCCTCCGGCGGCGTCAGGTGGGTGGTGCGCAACGGCGGGAGCACGGTGATCGACGTCACGCGGACGGGCGTGGACACCTTCCTCGGCGACCGGGTCCGGCCCAAGTGGGGCATCTACCGGTCGCTGGGGGACACCTCGGGCTCGCTGCAGAACTGCCATCTGCTGCTGACGCGGCTCAGGTCGTACAAGGCCGTGGCGCAATGAAAGACCCCGTGAACGGCCCACTGAACGGCCCGTCGCGGCGTGAGGTCCTGCTGGCTGCTCTGGCCACCGGCGCCGTCGCCGGTTCGTCCGGGACGGCGGCGGGTGGGGGTGGGGCCGCCGCCGCGACCGCGGCGGCGGCCGGC